>CAMBGO010000006.1 GCA_945866165.1 Chitinophaga pinensis
GTTAATAGAAGCTTTAACAAAAACCCCTTTAATAGCTGATTGTTTTTGAAAATCATAACTTCCAGGATTTGATATATTTCTTATTTGATTGAGTTTGCAATTAGAAATTATTATATCTCCTTCCTGCAAAAAGATTAAAGTATCCCTGGTATAGATATAACATTTAGTTACGTAATCAGCTTCTTCATCTGCTTGGTAAACTTCTGCCAGGTATTTTTCACCTCCATTTATTTTTCTATTTTTTTCAATAATCTTAAAGATGTGTGCTTTATCGGGTGTAGAGAAATTGGGAGTTATTTTTTTTATTTTTAGACTATGAATTATTCCACCAAAACTGAAAATCAATATTAAAATTCCAATACCTTGTAGGGCTTTTAATTTCCACTTCCATTTCAGGGGAAATATCCACAAAGCAAATAGTTTCATGCAAATAATTATTAGTAGTAAAATCCAGTATTTTGAATGGAAATCAAGAAATATATCAGCTGCTATTCCTGCTGCAATAGGAATTGAAATTTTTACAAAAGGTGTATTGTTAAAATGAATTACTGAATTGCGTTCCATTGTTTTTCGGATCGCAATATGATAAGGTGGATGCAATAAATTCAAGTATAAACTCGGATTGTAACTGTTTTTTTCTTGAATTGTATTTTATTGAATATTCTTCTGTTCTAATTCATGTTTTATGTAAATTGTAGCAAACCGGTAGTTTATGAAATACTTTTCCTGTTTAATTCCATTATTTTTCTTTGTTGGAATTCTTCTCATGGGATGCGGTCCAACTAGAATTTATGTTGTCCGACATGCAGAAAAAGAAATGGATGGATCAAAAGATCCTGCACTATCTTCCGAAGGAGAAGAGAGGGCGAAAAACCTTGCATCTGTTTTGAGAAACAGAAAAATAGAGCGTTTTTATACTACAGAAACGGCGAGGGCTGAGGCGACGGCAAAACCTTTAGCTGTCTTAATGAAGAAGCCCGTTTTATATTATGCGCACGATACAATGCCTCAATTCATTATCAAAATTCTTGATTCTGCTGTCAATACACTCATCGTTGGGCACAGCAACACTGTTTTAAAAATTTTGCATGACATGGGTTTGAATCCTACAGTAAAAGAGATAGGGGATAGTGAATATGACAATCTTTTTATTGTTTCACTTCGCAACAAGAATGGACGTGTCGGTTATACAATGACACTAGATGAAACTCATTATGGTAAGCCTTCTACAAGACCTTCTCAAAAATAGTATTTAAAAATCTAGACCCAGTGAAAAGTACCAAATCGGTTTGCCCTTGAAGAACCCACCCATTGGCCAGCCCGAATCAACGCGAAGGAAATATCCAAGAACGGTGCTTCTCAGACCGAATCCATAGCCTCCAACAAAAGGACCTATTCCACCTGTTTTTATGTTTACCTGTATAGGGGGGCTTCCATAAGTTGCGCTTGGTCTGCCAATTTTAGTAAACCTTCCGTTCCAAGCAGTACCCATATCTATAAATTGAACCAATTGTAAGTTTCTAATAAAGGCATTATTAATGGGTCGATTTAAAAGTGTGGCGAATACAGGAAGCCTAAATTCACTGTTCACTACAACATTATTGTTTCCGTTCGCTATATTTTGCTTGTGCCCTCGGAGGTTCAATGCCAATGTTTGAAAAGCATAATTTTGGTCAGGCGCAGGCGGCACACCAAAGTTGAATTTTGGATTTAGCCAACCTTCAACACCACCCAAGTAATAAATGAGCTTTTGTGTTCCAAAAGAGAAATCTGCTGCAGCCCTTCCTGCCCAAATGAAATTTCTATAGATAGGATAATAATAACGTGCGTCAGCTCCAATGTTGAACATAAACTTACCTGTGCTATTGGACTTTGCCATGTTGGCATTGATGTCGGTAAATACCTTGTATCTTAAACCATTATATATGTTCATGGTTGGATTGATGGTATTGTCATGAACATATTCAAATTTTACAAGCGCATATTTTAATTGAGTGTCTGGCATCAATCTTGTCGGATCGTAATTCGCATCAGACTTAATTATCACCCTATCGCTTCTGTAGCCAATGATTGCCCTAACACTTTTTACCTCATTAAAAGGGTAGCTAATGTTTAGTTGATAAAGATTGGATGCAAGTTTATTTTGTAGATAAGATTTTATATCTGTTTGATCAAAAATGGGATAGTCTTCTTGGTTGCTTCTGTAATATGTAAGGCCCCAGTCATATCTTTTTTTCAGGTTTTGGAATGAAGCCAGGTAATCATTATCCTTTAGATTGGTTGCAATCCTGAAACCACCGGTGAATTTCATATCTTCCATGATATCAGAAATCCCCATCCTAACAATACCATTTAGTGGATTGTTATTTGAAAGGAAAATTGGACCAGAACCACCTCCATAAGGTTGGTATCTATTTACAAGAATTGAGTTGTTGAAACCTGAAACAACATAGTCTGAGGCAAATCTTCGTTTATAGTCATAAAGTTTTGCATTTTTAATAACATCCTTTGCAGGAACTAAAACGTCTTGCTCTTGGTTGACCAACTTGCTATCTTGAATTTCATCTGCAAACTCAGTTTGAAAGCGTTTTGGATTCGTATCAATTATTGAATCTGATCCCGTTGTTGGCTTGAAATATTTAATGGGATCTGATTTTTGCTTTCTTTGTTTTTCCAAAACCTCTCTTATATAGGCAGTAGGTCTTGCATTTACATTTCTTTTATTGAGTACTGATTCGTTAATTTTTAACTTATAAAGGAAGCGCAATTCACCTTCCTGCCTAACCTCACTTACGAGATTATTATCTCCAGCACCTCTTGTCTCTAATAAACTACTTTGATAGTTGGTTATAGGAAAAGTATAAGTGCTGTCATTCGTAATTGACATGTAGCCAATTGAATCGGGTTCTGATTTTTTCCATGCCTTTAATGTTGAATCCAATTCATCCCAATCTGGGTTCCTTAATACATCTTCTCCTATTTTGTAAAGGGTATCTATACCAGCTCGTTGGGTTTTAAAAAAGCCCGCATAGCGGTTACCGATACCATTTGCATCACTTACGAAAGTAAAGTGGTTTACATTGTATTGCAATGGGTACCTGGCTTGTCCAAGTTGTTGGTTTGTTAATTGGGTGATTTGTCTGAATTCGCTCTTATTCCAATTATCGACTAAAAAAATATTATGAGGATAACGGGTTGGTAAAACAGAATCTGCTTTTGATGCATTTGGTGAAGGCCTATTTGATGAAAATATGATACCCGTCTTGCCTGGAAATGAAACAAAAGATCCATCCATATCGTCATATGGATCGTTCGTGATTTGCTGGATACTTTGTTCTTTTATTTTGTATACGAAGATGTCCGACTGACCATTTTTTACTGCACTTAATATCAATGTATTGTTGTCGAGCATGAACTTGGCATCCTGTATCAATTGAAATTCAGGTAATTCTTGTTTGTTGGTTTTGATTTTAGAAGGGATATCATACACAAACATTTTTATTTTACCCTGATCGGTATAAATCACCAATAGCTTTGAGCCTTTTGGGTCCCATGCCATTATGGGATAATTTGGATTGAGTTCATCTTGATTGTTTAATATACCTGCTTTCAACAAGGTTTTTCTTTCAATTGATAGATCCTCATATACAACCCTATATATTCCTTTTTGATACTCCACCACTGCATAGCTATTATTTCTTGGAATGGGGTTTACCTGGAACCTATAGTAATCCCTTCCATTGCTGGCCTCTTCAACTGCCACCACTGTTCCCTTTGGTTGATTTCTTCTTCCCCTAAGATCTGCATAGTATTTTTCTGATTCAACCTGCATGAACTCTTCTAGTAGTTCCTTAAATTTTTTCTTTGTTATTTTTAGACTAGCTGCATTGAGACTTTTATATATCCTAGCTAAGTATAGGAAATAAGTTGTGTTGTCTCTTCTATATTTATCTTCTATGAATTTCCAGAATGCATGTCCTGCAAGTTCAGGCTCTTTAAATGCAAACTGATAGAATGACTTGTAACTTCCAGATAAAAGTGCGGATTTTAATTTATCATCCAATGTGGTACTCCAAGTTTCTGCTGCGTATCGAATATAGCCTTCTGTTAACCATCTTGGAAGGTCAAGCAATGTTTGGTTTGTTGCAAATTCACCAAGGTCATCTCCAAAAAGCAAGTTCTCTACAAGAATTTGTGCCACACCTTGTTTGATTTGCTTTTCGAGATTTTGTAGGTTGCCATCAAAATAAATGATCATTTTATTGTTGACCAACTTGGTTACACCACCTGTATTTTGCCAGTCTATTCCTATGCCAATATTTGATTGCCTATAGTCTGTAAAGCTGTTGTAAACTATAATATTTGCTCTTCTTTGTAAACCGTATTCAACAAACTCTTCTAATCCTGGAAGAATTTCTTCTGCTGATTTAGCTGCCATTTTACCCAATGCTTCTCCACCTTCAATGAAATGAACATTGAAATTGTCGGTCTGATAAAACTTCCACTTGAATTTCTTGTATTGTACCCTGTTTTTGCCATATTCAACCGAACTAACTTGGGAATGGGCCGTAAAAAGAATGGACAATAAAAACGCGAATGACAGAAGTGATTTTAGCATGGTTATTAAGTTCAAATGTTTGGATACTTTTGCTTTTTTAGCTCAACCCATATTCGCTCTAAAATTAACGCATTTAAGCAATAAATCTAATTGATGATAAACGTTAAAATTTTCCCTTTTAATCCCCTTCAGGAAAACACCTATATCCTTTACAATGACCTAGGTCATTCTATAATCGTGGACCCCGGGTGCTATACTCAGGATGAAAGGGACATTCTGACTGAATTTATCCATCAAAACCGGCTTTCTCCCACTATGTTGGTGAATACACATTGTCATTTAGACCATGTATTTGGCAATCGGTTTATTGCTGAAAAATATGGTTTGGAACTAAAAATCCACCCAGGCGAAAAAAAAGTACTTGAAATGGCACCTACCAGTGGATTAATGTGGAATTTGCCATTTGATAATTATGAGGGAAATATTCATGATCTCATTCCGGGAACATTTCTGAATTTGGGCGATGACCAGTTGGAGGTTTTATTTATGCCAGGACATTCTCCTGCAAGTGTTGGATTTTACGCTAAGGAAAGTGGGTTTGTAATTGCTGGTGATGTATTATTTAGGGAAAGTGTGGGCAGAACTGATCTTCCGGGGGGCAATCCTGATATTTTATTAAAAAGCATTCGTGAGCAGCTTTATGTGCTCCCTGATGAAACAATTGTTTATTCCGGTCATGGCAGGCCAACTACGATTGGATATGAAAAAAGAAACAATCCTTTCGTCTCAGTTAACTAGTTCAATTCAACTTGAATATTTTCTGAAGAAATGGAATTTTTCTGAATTCTTCTTTTTCAATTTGTAAGACAATCCCAAGAAAAGCAATTGTGAATAATACTCCAGTTAAATGGAGCACCATAATATTGATTGCAGTATTTCTAATCGAATGGTGTATCAGGTAGAATATACATGCGATTGCAATATAGCCTAAGCATTTTTTCCATTCGTAAGGAATGGCATAATATTTCTGACCTTGGAAATAACTAATTGCCATCATGCTTCCATAACATAAAAAATTTGCTAGGGCACATGCATAGAATCCCATTGAAGGGATAAGCAGGTAGTTGATGAAAATGGTGATCACAGCCCCTAGGATTGTGATTACTGCACCAAAATTATTTTTGTTGGTGAGTTTATACCAAATCGATAAATTATAATAGATGCCTAAAAACAATTTGGACAACATTAAAATTGGAATGATATATAGTCCCTCTAAGTATTCAGGGTGCTTGTTGATGCCCATAAAGTATTTCCAAATATCGAGGAACAAGACTACACCAAGAAAACAAAGGCAGGATGCAATCACAAAAAAATTCATGATTCTTGCGTATGTTTCTTTTGCGTTTTCTTTTGTGGAATTTTTGAAGAAAAAGGGTTCGGCGCCCATCCTAAATGTTTGGGTGAACAACACGATGAGTATGGCAAGTTTGTTATTTGCGCTATAAATACCGTTCGCGGCCTTGGCCGCTTCCACAGTGCCATTGAACCTAAACAAGATCATAAACCTATCAATGGTTTCATTGATAACGCCACCAAATCCAACTACTATCAATGGAGTTGAATAGAGTAGCAAGTCGGTTAGCAATTTTTTGTCAAACGATGGTTTGTATGTCTTGAATTCTCCCGTCAGTAACAGAATGGTAACAAGGCTAGCTGCAACACCTGCAATAAAAACATATCCAATACCAATTGAAGGGTTGTATATGGATGATAAAAACCCTGTGCTATTTGATTCATGGGCAGGTTTGCAAATCATTAAAAAGAAGATAACCAAACTGAAATTGACAAGAATATTTATGACTTTTATTAAGGCAAATTTTCTTGGCTTTCCTTCAAATCTGATTTTTGAAAAGGGTAATACTGCTAAGGTATCAAGTGCCACGAGTGCAACCACATAGGCTACATATTCTGGGTGATTCCCCAATTCCATCAAAGAAGCCACCTTACCTGCAGGAATGAGTAGTATTAAACTAAAAATGCTGGTTGATATCAGCAAGCTGGTGAAGGCTGTGTTGAACACTTTTTTTTCTTCCAACTGTTGGTTGAACCTAAAGTATGATGTTTCCATGCCATAGGTGAAGATGATGTTTAAGAACGCAGCATAGGCATATAAGAGGGAAATTTCTCCAAATTGTTCAGGAGCATATATATAAGTAAGAATTGGGTTGAGCAAGTAATTGATGAACCTTCCGGCGATATTGCTTAGGCCATACCATAGGGTTTGATTTGCAAGTTGTTTGATGCCACTCAAAGGATTTACTTTGAAACAAAGTTAATGCTTCCACTTTCAATTACCGATGCAGGCCTCTATAATTATCTTGCACGCTGAAGTGAATCATATAGCGCAGCATTTCATACATTTACGCAATAGATTTAATAAATCATGAGAGCTGTTATTCAAAGGGTTGCTGAAGCAACAGTAAGAGTAGATGGTGCTGTTGTAGCCACTATTGGAAATGGGTTGCTGGTTTTTTTGGGCATTGAAGATGCAGATACAGATGAAGATCTTCAATGGCTTTCAGGAAAAATAACCAACATCCGCTTATTTAATGACGAGTTGGGTGTTATGAATCATTCATTGAAAGATAAAGGGGGAGATGTATTGCTGGTTAGTCAGTTCACCCTGCATGCCGCTACAAAAAAGGGGAATAGGCCTTCCTACATAAAAGCATCCAGGCCCGATGTTGCCAAGCCTCTTTATGAAAAGATGATTGTTCAACTAACAGCTGATGTTGGAAAGCAAATTCAGTGTGGCATTTTTGGCGCAGACATGAAGGTTTCTTTGCTGAATGATGGCCCAGTAACGATTATAATAGATTCAAAAAATAAAGAATAACGATGACTATACAGAATGCCCAACAAGAAGTGGATCAATGGATTAAAACAATTGGCGTAAGATATTTCAGTGAGCTCACAAACATGGCTATCCTCACCGAAGAAGTTGGTGAATTGGCCCGAATCATGGCCAGGAAATATGGAGATCAATCCTTCAAAAAAAATGAATCTTCCGATCAGCTGGGGGATGAGCTGGCCGATGTTCTGTGGGTGCTGATTTGTATTGCTAATCAAACTGGAGTTGACCTAACAGATGCATTCAAGAAAAATATGGAGAAAAAAACCTTGCGTGACAAGGACCGTCATCATGCGAACGATAAATTAAAATAAAAAATCTCCTGGTACAATTTTTTTCTTTTTGATTTTCAACCTTTCATTTTTCGACGTTTTGTTTTGATTATCTTTGCTACTATGGTATCCAATGATCAAAATAAGTTCCAGGCAATTATTTCCCATGCGAAGGAATATGGATTTGTATTTCAATCCAGTGAAATTTACGACGGACTAAGTGCTGTTTATGACTATGGGCCATGGGGAAGTGAGTTGAAAAAAAATTTGCGTGAATCATGGTGGAATGAAATGACACGCATGCATGATAATATTGTTGGAATTGATGCGGCAATTTTTATGCATCCCACAACCTGGAAGGCTTCTGGGCATGTTGATAATTTCAGCGATCCAATGATCGATAACAAGGATTCTAAAAAACGATACAGAGTAGATCATCTGATAGAAGGGTTTGCTGACCAGCTAGTCAAAGAAGGAAAGGAAAAAGAAGCTGAAGAATTGATTTCCAAGATGGAGGCATTATTGGCCAGCAATGATTTTGCTGAACTCAAAAAAATAATTGAAACGCTAAATATTAAATGCATTGTAAGCGGTACTTGTAACTGGACTGATGTGCGTCAATTTAATTTGATGTTCTCTACTCAAATCGGATCAGTTGCTGAAGAAGCAAATGAAATTTATTTAAGACCCGAAACTGCTCAAGGTATTTTTGTAAATTTTCTGAATGTACAAAAAACTGCCAGGATGAAAATTCCTTTTGGCATAGCACAGATTGGAAAAGCATTCAGAAATGAAATAGTCGCTAGGCAATTTATATTCAGGATGCGTGAATTTGAGCAAATGGAAATGCAATTCTTTATTCGTCCTGGCACACAAAAAGAATGGTATGAATACTGGAAGGCTGAAAGAATGAAATGGCATCAGTCTCTGGGAATGCCGTCATCAGATTACCGCTTTCATGATCACGTGAAACTTGCACATTATGCAGATGCTGCTGTAGACATTGAGTATGCATTCCCTATTGGTTGGAAAGAGGTTGAAGGAATTCATAGTCGTACTGATTTTGATTTAAAGAGTCACCAAGAGTACAGTGGAAAAAAGCTGCAGTATTTCGACAATGAGATCAATCAAAATTATGTTCCCTATGTTATTGAAACCTCTATTGGTCTTGATAGAATGTTTTTATTGATTCTATGCCATGCATATCAAGAGGAAAAATGGACCAAGGAAGATGGTTCTGAAGATAGCAGGGTGGTATTGAAAATTCCTGCTAAAATCGCTCCTATTAAATTAGCTATTCTACCTCTTTTAAAGAAAGAAGGGTTGCCAGAAATCGCCCGTGAAATCATGGCCACTTGTAGGCATGAGTTCAATTGTTTCTATGAAGAAAAAGATACCATTGGAAAACGCTATCGCAGAATGGATGCCTTGGGAACGCCATTCTGTATCACTGTTGATCATCAAACAAAAGATGACCAAACGGTAACTATTCGTTACCGTGACACGATGACACAGGAGAGGATTCCAATTAAGGGGTTGGTCGAATTTATTAAATCGAAAATGTAATTTTTATTTTCGATTTACCTTACCAGAACTTTGCATAAAGTGCTGAAATAATCATCAATGCCGCAACAATAAGTATAATACTTCTTGGATCCAGCTTGAACATTCCCTTTTCAAAAATGAATGCTTTTTCATTCACTTTTGGTCCAGCCAAACTAATAGCAACCATAATGACTACAGTAAAAAAGAATGCCCAACCCATGCTAATGAGAAATGGAATTTCTGTAATCGTTTTCACGATTCCATTGTCCATTTTTTGATACTCAAAAGCTGTATAGAGAATTGTTTCTTTGCCAAGTAGCTGTACTGCATACCCATTGAAAAAAATTGATAATAAAAAGCCTGCGATAATGCCAACCATTGCTGCTGTTCCGGTTGTTCTTTTCCAAAACATTCCGAGAATGAAAATGGCAAAAACACCTGGACTTATAAATCCTGTATATTTTTGAATGAATGTAAACCCTCCTTCACCTCCAATTCCTAACGTGTCCTTCCAGGTAAAAATGAGTGCCACTAACATAGAGGAAACGATGGCCAGTCTTCCTGTCCATACCAGTTTCTTTTCATCCGCATTTTTATTGAAATATTTTTTGAAAATATCGAGCGTGAAAATAGTAGATATGCTATTCGCTTTACCAGCAAGTGAAGCTACAATTGCAGCCGTTAATGCCGCAACTGAAAGTCCTTTAAGACCACTTGGTAAAAATCCCAATATCGCAGAGTAAGCGCCGTCTTTGCTTCCACCACCCATTTGTGGCAGGTGTCCATTTTTATACAACACATAGGCTGCTATACCTGGAAGCATTACAATTACAGGCATCATTAACTTTAAAAATGCAGCAAATAAAATTCCAGAACGTGCAGTTTTTAGATCGGCTCCCAATGCACGTTGAGTAATATATTGATTGCATCCCCAATAATTCAAATGCAAAATCCATTGACCTGCTAGGTACATCATCACGCCAGGAAGAATTACATATTTTTGAATTTCTAGGTTTTCGGGTTGATCAATTGTTGTTGAAGTTAGAGCCGGCTTGGGTTGCATCAATTGAAAGTGATCTGGCGCCTGATTCATCAGGTCCAAGAATCCTGCCCAAGCAGAACCGCCGCTACCAAATTTATCACTCACGATGGTTAGTGCGAGATAGGTGGTAGCCAATCCTCCCACAATCAATACTGCAACTTGTATAACATCAGTATATCCAATAACTTTCATACCTCCCAACGTAATAATCAATGCAAATAGCATTAATAGAATCATTATTTCGTGCAGGTAATTTCCTCCAAGTAGTCCATTAATTGCTACTGCGCCTAAATAAAGTATAGAAGTTAGGTTTACAAAAATGTATAAGAAAAGCCAGAAGATAGTCATAATCAATGCCACCGACTCATTGTACCTCGTTTTAAGGAACTGAGGCATGGTAAAGATTTTATTCTTCAGGTATATTGGCATGAACCAGACGGCAATGATGATCAATGCTATTGCAGCAAACCACTCATAAGCACTCACTGCTATACCTACAAAAAATCCATCCCCACTCATTCCAATGAATTGTTCTGCTGAAATATTAGATGCAATCAGGGATGCCCCTATGGCCCACCAAGTCAATGATCCTTCTGCTAAAAAAAAATCTTTGGTGTCGGCCGAGCCCTTGCTTTTCTGACGGTAAATCCATATTCCGTAACCACCAACAATGATAATATAAAGGAGAAAAACAATCAGGTCCGCAGTAGAAAGGCCATTTGTCATGGTAGTGGTTTAAGTGATAAGCTGAGATTGAAGTTAAAATTTATAAAGTAAAAACAGAGCTCTTTTTGCTTTATTTTTATGTATCAGCTGAATTGATTGCGATTTAAAATAAAGAAGTATGAAGAATATTGTTTTAAAAATACACGAACGGGATAATGTTATCGTTGCACTTGCCGATCTTGAAAAAGGAAGTGAAATTTCATTCGAAGGGCAACATTATAAACTAGTTGACAGGATCCCTGCTAAGCATAAATTTTATACAGCAGATATTCAAAAAGGTGATGAAGTGATTATGTATGGGGTGCTTGTAGGACGTGTTCAAAGAGATGTGGTGCTAGGAGAACTTATGACAACTGAAAACCTCAAGCATGCGGCAGATCCATATTCATATAGGGGCTCAACCTTTCAGTGGACGCCACTGGATGTTTCGAAATATGCCAATCGTACTTTCAATGGATACGCACGAAAAGATGGAAGGGTAGGAACTGCTAATTATTGGCTTTTCATTCCAACTGTTTTTTGCGAGAACAGAAACTTGGATGTTATCCGTGAGGCCATGCACAATGAATTGGGATATGCTGTTACCGATAAATACAAACGCTTTGCAAAAGCGTTGAAATCTGCTTATGAAAAAGGAGAGAGTCTAGATATAGTGAACACACAGTCATTGCATGATATTCCACAACAGTATGAACGACTCTTTGAACATGTTGATGGAATAAAATTCCTTAATCACCAAGGTGGTTGTGGAGGAACAAGGCAAGATTCTGCAACATTGGGAGAACTCCTTGCGGCATATGCAGATCATCCAAATGTTGGCGGCATCACTGTATTGAGTTTGGGTTGCCAGCATTTGCAATCTGCTGAATTCATTGCTACCATCAAAAAGCGCAATCCTACTTTTGATAAACCTTTATTAATGTTTGAGCAACAAACATCCAAGAGTGAAGAGCAGCTAATACAAGAGGCAATTGTTGAAACTTTTAAAGGGTTGGTGGAAATAAATAATATGCGAAGAACACCATCTCCACTCAACCATCTAACAGTTGGCGTCAAATGTGGTGGCAGCGATGGATTTAGTGGAATATCTGCGAATCCTGCAGTGGGTTATTTCTCAGATCTACTTGTTTCATTGGGCGGTAAGATTTTATTAGCAGAATTTCCTGAACTGTGTGGTGCAGAACAAGAATTAATAGACCGAAGTATAAATAAGGATACAGCTGAGAAATTCATTCGGTTGATGAGTACGTATAGTGATGAAGCAATTCGGGTGGGCTCTGGTTTCCATATGAATCCTTCTCCGGGAAATATCAAGGATGGCTTGATAACTGATGCGATTAAAAGTGCAGGTGCTGCAAAGAAGGGAGGAACATCCCCGGTGGTTGATGTATTAGATTATACAGAACCCGCAACCAAATCAGGACTGAGTCTTGTTTGCACACCAGGCAATGATGTAGAAGCAACTACTGGTAAAGCAGCATCCGGGGCAACATTGATATTGTTCACAACAGGATTGGGAACGCCAACGGGTAATCCCGTTTGTCCAACAATTAAAGTTTCAACCAACACAATGTTGGCAAAGCGCATGAAAGACATTATTGATATTGATTGTGGTCCGATTGTAGAGGGAGAAAAAACAATAGAGCAAATGGGAGAAGAGATACTTGAATATTGTATAAAAGCAGCAAGTGGGGAAATTATTCCCAAGTCTGTTCAACTAAATCAAGACGATTTCATTCCCTGGAAGCGAGGGGTGTCTTTATAGTCTACGCCTTAATTAGTAGAATTAATAATACAATTGAAATTATGCATTCCTATTGATACAATTCAAGTCTTCAAAAGCTACCTTCAAACGATCGATAAATGTTTCTTGACCTTTTCTAAGCCAAACCCTTGGATCGTAGTGTTTCTTATTCGGTTTGTCTGCACCTTCTGGATTGCCAAGTTGTGCCTGCAAATAACCTTCATTCTTTTTATAGTTTTTCAAAACACCTTCCCAGAATGCCCATTGTAAATCAGTATCAATATTCATTTTTATTGCACCATATCCAATGGCTTCTCTGATTTGATGCTGAGGTGATCCGCTTCCACCATGAAATACAAAGAAGACTGGCTTTTCGCCTGTGTTAAATGTTTTTTGAATGTACTCTTGTGAGTTTTTCAAAATTTCAGGTCGTAGTTGAACATTGCCCGGGCTATAAACACCATGAACGTTACCAAAAGCGGCTGCTACTGTAAATAGTTCACCTACTTTACCCAATTCTGTATAGGCGTGTGCAACATGTTGAGGTTGTGTGTATAGTTTATCATTTTCTACATCTGAATTGTCAACACCATCTTCTTCGCCACCAGTAACACCCAATTCAATTTCAATTCCCATGCCTAATGGTGCCATTCTTTTGTAGAATTCAACCGATGTTGCAATGTTTTCTTCCAATGGTTCTTCACTAAGATCAAGCATGTGTGAGCTAAACAAAGGTTGCCCTTTTTCTTTTTTATATTGTTCGCCTGCATCAATCAATGCACTGATCCATGGTAACCATTTTTTTGATGCATGGTCAGTATGCAATATTACAGGCACGCCATAATATTTTGCAACGTTGTGTATATGCAAGGCCCCAGAGATGGCACCGGAAATATTGGCTTGAAGCTTATCGTTTGGCATGCCCTTTCCGGCAAGAAATTGGGCTCCACCATTTGAAAACTGTATTATGACAGGTGAATTTACCGCTGCAGCAGCTTCGAGTGTTGCATTGATGGTATCGGTTCCGGTTGTATTTACTGCCGGCATGGCGAATTGATTGTTTTTTGCATCAAGATATAATGCTTTCAATTCTTCGCCATATAGAACACCTGCTTTGTATTTACTCATTTGTATTGATTTTTGGAATCGCAAATATCGGAAAAAACCCCGATATTATAGCCGAGCAACAATGATTAGAATCAAGACCGCATTCAACAATCTATTAATTGTTGGAAATCATTTTTAAAATTTGATGGATTTTATGTTACCAATTATTCTCTTGGCCTTCTATCATTCTTTCTCCTTCTATGATTCCCTTATTTTTCCAGTCTTTTTCATAAGGAACAAACCAGGAGAGCCAAAGTGTTCTTGATAGACGCATGAATAAAGGCTGCATTGAAATCATCAGAGCTGCATTTATTCCCATCCACCAAAAAAAACGATTGTCATCAAGAGAGAAGCCAATGATTACCCACCAAGCAATGAAAGTAGCAACACTGAATCCAACGGATAGGGCATAACTCACATAACCCGTCCCATAATAAAAACCGACTTCTAATTGAGTAGGTTGGTTGCATACTGGACAATGGTTGTTCATCTTTACAGTCTCACCATATTTGTAAGGATTCTTTGAGCTATAGATTTTCCCTTTTCTGCAACGAGGACATTGATTTTTCAAGACACTTACCAAGTAGGTTTCACTAAGTCTTCCCATTTTTTTGCTGCAATTTGTATTTATATTTTTTGTTCTAATGTGATGATTGTCTAATTAAAAACAGTCCATCAATTTTTCCATTTTTATCCCTCTCGATCCCTTGATCAAGACAAGTGCATTTGTTGGCATATTTTCATTCAGCCAATGAACTGCTTCATTTGAATTTTTAAAAAACGGGTAAGGTTGATTTATTTTTTCGAAATCGCCGCCAACCAACATGGTGTTTTTAAGGTTCAGTGAAGTAACCAAGTTAATAATTTCTGAATGTTCATGAATTGAGTAGTCTCCGAGTTCCATCATGCCGCCTAAAAAAAGATATTTATTTTCCGCCTTCATCGATGCAAAATTTTCAATGGCAAGTCTCATGCTTGTTGGATTGGCATTGTATGCATCAAGAATAATTTTATTAGATCCTTTTTCAACTAGCTGAGATCTTGCATTATCAGGTTTGTATGCAGCAATAGCCTGTTTTATTTTTTCTATTGAAATACCAAAGTGCAGTCCGGTAGTAATTGCAGCATCAATATTCGGGCAATTGTATTCGCCAACTAAATTGGTTTGAAACAGGTGATTTCCATGTTCATTCGATTTGAATTCAATCTTTAGGAAAGGTTCATTTTCAATAATGTCGATATGGTGATTTCCCTTGGCATTTCCATAGTATATGACATGCTCAATTTTTTCACTCATTGAAAGAAGGTATTCAAGGTCGCTGTTTACAAAGGCAATTCCATTTTTTGAGGCTATAAATTCATAAAGTTCTCCCTTGCCCTTGCGAATGCCTTCCATGCCACCAAAACCTTCCAAATGGGCTTTGCCGCAATTGTTTATAATTCCATGGGTTGGTAATGCTACTGTACAATAAGCCTCAATTTCTTTTTGGTGATTTGCTCCCATTTCTATCACAGCCATTTCCGCATCTTCTTTAATTGAAAGAATTGTCAGTGGTATACCTATATGATTATTTAAATTCCCCTTTGTTGTATATGTTTTGAAACCTGTTGAAAGAACTGCATGTATAAGTTCCTTTGTTGTTGTTTTCCCATTGCTACCTGTGATAGCAATGAATGGAATATTGAATTGTTTTCGATGATGAAGGGCTAATTCTTGCAATGCAATCAATGCATCTTTTACCAAAATAATTCTCGGGTCTTTTATCCCCGTTTCTTCATCCACAACTACCGCAGCAGCACCCAATTCAATAGCTTTTGCAGCGAAGAGGTTTCCGTTGAAAGCAGGTCCTTTTAATGCAAAAAAAATCTCCCCTTTTTTTAACAGCCTTGTATCAGTTTGAACAAAGGGATGTTGTTTAAAAAGTGGGTATAGCATATTTGATTGCATATTGCAAAGATACACGGTAAATTGACTGTGTACTATGATAACTGGCGCTTGTTATTTTTAGTTGGCGCTAACTGTAATTCTTTTTCTTGTATGTAAGGTGATCTAGTTAGTAACGATTCAAAAAATGGTAGAGTGATAGTGTATAAGATTAAAAAAGGGAACAATTTTTTGTTCCCTTTTTTTATTTTTTTCTTGCATTTTGTCTGCCTTTGCTAAAGATGTTTCCGCTTTTGAATCCATTTCCTTCTTGGCTGCCAAATCGATCCATAGCACACCTGAAGCCTATTGTAGCTGAGGATTTGTCCTCGTCCCAAAATCGTCTAGTTCCAGGGCCAAGCCAATAGGCGAGGTCGTCCCAGCTTCCCCCTTTGATAACACGTGATTTGTCATTAACCAAGGTTGTAAATCCATAACCATATTTAACTCCCGATTGTTCATCACCATCTTTATAGTTGATCACATCAGCTTTTTGGTAGTTCACCCTTTTCTTTGATTCTTCATCAGTTACGTTTTGCATTTTTACCCTTCCCGTACTATCTCGCTCGTATTCATTGTCCTCATTTTTGGTGGGTTTCTTAAACACGTTACCCCTATATGGATTCAACTCATCAACATCCTGGCTTGACAGAGGGCGAAATACATCTGATACCCATTCGTTTACGTTTCCAGACATATTGAATAAACCAAAGCCATTTGGTTTAAAAGCATCAATTGGTCCAGTTTGATCAGCGTTGTCATTTAGACCACCCGCAATACCCATATAGTCACCATTTCCACGTTTAAAATTCGCATTGTACTGACCTTGCCAACTACCCTTTTTGTTGTCGCGCAGTCCATTAGTATTTGCAGACCAAGTGTATACTTGTCGATTCATTATCATTTCTTCGCCACGTTTTCCTTGTTTAGCCTTTACTTGCGGATTGTTCTTTACCAATGCCAATGCAGCATATTCCCATTCAGCTTCAGTTGGAAGTCGATAATCTGGGAATAATATACCATCCTCCAATTTGACAAAGTTTCTTGGTCTGCCATTTTCATCTTGCAATGTTCCTTTTCCTTTGTTAGGTTGAGGAGCATATAGTCCCATTAAATAAGATTTCGTAGTAAAATTTTCTTCACCTTGACCTTGTACTTTTTTTAATTGGTTTGGGTTAGAAAATCCTTTTTGTACCAATTTCAGTTCATTTACCCGGTCCCCTCTCCAAAGACAAAAATCACTTGCTTGCCTCCAGCTCACTCCAACCACTGGGTAAAAATTATAGGAAGGGTGCCTGAAGTAATATTCAACCATGGGCTCGTTTGCAGATAGCTCACTTCTCCATACAAGTGTGTCCGGCACAGCACCTTCTACTAACTTGGCATATTCTTCACCTTCAAAAGTTCTTTCAATCCACTTCAAATATTCACGGTAGTGAATATTTGCAACTTCTGTTTTGTCTAAGTAAAATGAAGAGACCGTGACTCTCTTAGGAACATTGTTCCAGTCACCCATAACATCATCTTCAGTGGCTCCCATTGTGAAGGTGCCTCCTTGAACGAAAACAAGTCCAGGCCCAGTTGACTGTTCTTTCACAGGGGATTGGTTAAAGCCGCCCATATTTTTGTCATTGTAGTTCCAGCCTGTTACAGCGGATTTACTATATGATTTTTTCATAAAAGGAATACCTCCTTTACATGAAGCAAAAAGGACAACAGTAAGTATCAGATAGCAAAAATTTCTCATTGGTTGACTTTCTTTGATAATTGAGTTGCTAGTTAAAATGCTAAGCGCACTATTTTCAGATGCCCAAACAACACAAATGTAAGTGTTAAATTCTATCTATTCAATGCTTTAGATGGATTAATATGTTTAGTAAATGCTAAATTTGTTGTGTGTTTTACAACAAGTCCATCGCGGTTTTTTTTCTCTCTTTGGCCATCTTCATCAATGCAACAGGACAAAGACAATATTCTCAGTCTTCTGTGTTGTCATCTGGCGACTGGCTCAAAATTTCAGTTGACAGCCCTGGTATTTATAGGGTTGGCGCTGACTTTTTAAAGCGAGGGGGAATAGAATCTGTTGTTAATCCTTCTTTAATCAGATTATTTGGCAATGGAGGAAGTGTACTCCCAACGGCAAATAAAATTGGAATAATTGACGACTTGGCTGAGAATGCAATTGCGATTTTTGATGGGGGAGATGGAAAATTTGATGGGCAAGATTATTTTCTTTTTTATGCGCCAGGGCCAAATAGGTGGCAATTTGATTCAACGGAATCATCATTTCAGTACCAAAAGAACACCTATTCTAAGCAAGCATATTATTTTATTAATATTGGAAATATTGCTGGGAAACGTGTTGCTTTTTCAGGTGAATTAAATAGCCCTAAGGATAGCATAGTTGATTTTGTTGATCATTATAGACATGAATTAGACCAGCTCAATTTTCTTAAAAGTGGTAAAGAATGGTACGGAGAAGAGTTTGACGCATTGAGCGGCAATGCCGAAAAAAAAATCGATATCCCACTTACAAGTATTGTCCCAGGAAGCAGCTTTGTACTCAATAGTGAATTGGTAGGGAGAAGTTCAATTAAAAACAACCTCATTTCTGTCTCCATTAACGGTAAGCCTTTCTATGAACATGTAACAGCTCCGGTAAATTCATCACTGATTGATCCAGTAGCATCTGTTAGCAGGCTGAGTAAGTCGGGCACAATAAATGCTTCTAAAATGGAAGTGAGCTTTTCCTTTTCGCCCGGAAGCGTAAATGCAAAAGCTTGGCTTAACTATATTGAAGTGTATGCAAAAAGAGCATTGGACATGAAAGGGATTTCTTATCTGCAATTCAACAGGATTGCATCAAACAATAATGGTAAAACGATTTCTTTTTCGATAGCCAATTCACCTCCACTGATCAGGGTTTGGGATATTACATCTTTATATAACCCATTTTCACTCAGGGCTCTTACTGTAAATGGTATTACCCGATTTAATGCAATTGACAGTGGTGTGCGAAATTATATTGCATTTGAACCAGATTTGTCTAAAGTCCCCAAGTTAATAGGGGTAGTAAAAAATCAAAACCTGCATGCGCAACAATCAACAGATATGATCATTGTTGCAGACAAAGCGCTTCTTTCACAAGCAGAACGACTGGCGTCATTCCACCGAGCGCATGATCTGATGAAAGTAGTTGTAACGGATGTTGGTATGGTATTCAATGAGTTTTCATCTGGGTCTTTTGATCCAACTGCCATTAGAAATTATATAAAAATGTTTTACGATAGGGCTGGAATTAATATTGCATCAAGGCCAAAATACCTTTTATTGCTCGGGGCCGCATCGTATGTTTATAAAGAGGGGACAGGATCTGAAAAAAACAACGTGCCATCTTTTCAAAGCGAGTCATCCTTAGATCCGCTTACCAGTTATGTAACAGATGATTATTTTGGATTTCTTGATGACGTAGATGATATCGAAAATATCAATCGTATTCCAGCATTGGATATTGGAATTGGAAGAATTCCTGCGAGGACATTAGCGCAGGCTAAAAATGCTGTCGATAAAATTATTTCTTATCAAGCGCCAACAAATTTTGGTTCGTGGAGAAATGAAACCGCCTTGATTGCAGACGATGAAGATTTCAATATTCATTTAAATGATGCTGAATTTCATGCTACAGAAATTACTGAAAAAGCACCCGAATTAAATCTCAATAAACTTTATTTTGATGTATTTCAGCAAGAGTCTGGTGTTGCAGGAAATAGATATCCTCAGGTCGTTGAGCAAATAAATCAACATATCGAGAAAGGAGTATTGATATTTAACTACAGCGGTCATGGAGGAAGTACAAGATTAGCGCAAGAGGATATTTTGAATAAGCCCATGATTGCAAAGTGGAATAATAAAAATAAGCTTCCACTATTTATTACTGCAACATGCGATTTTGCACCATTCGACGACTACAGTCAGTTTTCACTCGGAGAAGAATTGTTGTTGGGAAATTTAAATGGTGCGATTGGATTGCTTACCACAACAAGATTGGTTTTTGCATCAAGTAACAGAATTATCAACAATAATTATTTAAAGTATTCATTAAAGAGAGATTCAACTGGACGGCATCCCTCACTAGGATTGGCACTCAAAGAAGCAAAGAATTTCACTGTTTCCAATTCAGGTGATTATATCAATGCAAGAAAGTTCATTTTACTTGGAGACCCAGCAATGAAATTGGCAATACCCGATTACAAGATTCGTTCAACCAGTATCAATGGTAAACCATTTTTGCCAACATCTGATACATTGAAATCTCTTAATAAGTATACTATAACGGGTGAAGTGCTTAAGCCAGAAGGATCGCTAGCAAATGATTTCAATGGCTACGTTTATCCTGTAGTGTATGATAAACCCCTTCTAATTAAAACCAGGGGTAATGACGTCCAAAGCTTAAAAGTTGATTTTCAGTCGAGACAAAATATTCTTTACCAAGGCAAGGTAAAAGCGCAAAATGGACGCTTTACGTTTGAATTTATTGTTCCCAAAGACATCGATCCTGATTATGGTTACAGCAAGATTAGTTATTATGCTGAAAATGGGATGTACGATGCTGCTGGAGCAGATTTGTCAATCCAGACAGGTGGTGTTGGATTGACAGAAAAGAATGATGGAGTGGGACCGAGATTGGAATGTTATTTGAATGATAGCACTTTTAAAAATGGGGGTACTGTTGGTCCTAATCCAATTCTTAAATTGAAGATGTATGATTCATCAGGAATTAATTTTTCAGAACTCGCTATCGGGCATGAAATCACTGCTACGCTCGATCAAGATTTCCGCAAAACTTATTTTTTGAATAATTATTTTCAGCCTGCATCTTCTGGTTCATTAAAGGGAATAATATCTTATCCATTTAAATCAATACCCTCGGGTAGCCATCAGCTGGATGTGCGGGTATGGGATGTCTTTAATAATTCCGGAAGCTGTAATTTGGATTTCAAGATAGTGCCTGAAACCAAAACAAATATTCTTTCTTTTGGATGTTATCCAAACCCAATTATCAGGCAAGCTACATTCACTTTTGCTGTTGATGGACTAACAGGTTCTTCAGATATTGAAATACATGTGTTTACATCATTGGGTCAGTCAGTTGCAGCAATCAAAACTAGTATGTTATTGCAAGCAGAGCATGTAAATGAGATCAAGTGGGATGGAGTTGGGAAAGATGGATTATTGTTGCAAAGGGGGCTTTACTATTGTAAACTAATTATTAAAAATGAAGCAGGCGAAATTCAACAAAAATTGCTAAAGGTCATTGTATCTTAATTTATTTTTCCTTAAATTTGTTCCAAATAGACTGATATAGAAGCAATTATACCCAACAGCTTTTACTTATTTTAAAAAACAATTATGAAAAGAACAGCTCTTCGCGTTCTTGGGGGTATGCTTTCGTTGATATCCGCTATGACCGCATACAGTCAGTCTTCAAATCAGACAATTAATGTTGTTACTACTGCAGTTCCATTTTTGCGTATTTCCCCTGATGCAAGAGCTGGTGGAATGGGAGATCTTGGCGTAGCAACATCACCTGACGCAAACTCTCAGTTTTACAATGTTGCAAAATATATTTTTTCAGAAAAGAATTCAGGCTTGGGGGTAACGTATACCCCTTGGTTAAAAGACCTTGGTTTAAACGATGTCTTTCTTACATCATTGGCAGGTTACTATAAGTTGGATGAAACCCAAGCGATTTCTGGGTCATTACGTTATTTCAGCTTGGGTAACATTCAGTTTACAGACAATCTAGGTAATGACCTTAACTCTTTTCGCCCAAGAGAATTCGCGCTGGATGCAGGATATTCAAGAAAATTATCTGAACAACTTAGTTTAGGTGTTGCGTTGCGATATATCAACTCCAATTTGGCAGGTGGTCAGGCAGTTAATGGTGTATCATATAAGGCAGGTAACGCAGTTGCTGGAGACATTGGATTGTATTACACTAACATGGTAACTAAAGACAAAGGGTATAACCTTGGATTGGCGCTTACTAATCTTGGTTCAAAAATTAGTTACACCAGTGATGCAACACAAAAAGATTTTATACCTGCAAATTTAGCTCTTGGTGCAATGTATACTTTCACCAGTAATGAGGTAAATAGGTTGTCATTTGGAATGGATATCCACAAGTTGATGGTTCCTACACCTCCATCATTGGATGATACTACTGGGTTGGCATTAATTAATTATAGAAGCAAGGGTGTTGTAGGCAGCTGGTTTAGCTCATTTGGAGATGCACCAGGTGGGTTTTCTGAAGAGATGAAAGAGTTTTCTTTTTCGTTGGGTGGAGAGTATACATACAATGACCTTTTTTCTGTTCGTACAGGATATTTCTACGAAAATAAAAACAAGGGGAATAGGCAGTTTTTTTCAATGGGTGCAGGATTTAAATATAGTTCTGTGAATTTGAATTTGTCATATTTAATACCTTCTGGAAGTGGAGTTAATAGAAATCCCCTTTCAAATACCATCAGGTTTAGTGTGCTTTTTGATCTTGGAAATAGTGGTGGCGAAGAAAAATAAAGAGCAAGAGTAAAAACATATTGATAACGGCCCGCTAGCGGGCCGTTTATTTTTTCTTACATTTATCAAAAATACGTATGTCATTTAGAATCGGTTTTGGTATTGATTTTCACCAGCTTGTTGAGGGTAGGGACTTGTGGATTGGTGGCGTGAAAATTCCACATCATAAGGGTGCAAAAGGTCATAGTGATGCTGATGTATTGCTTCATGCAATATGCGATGGACTCTTGGGGGCCTTGGCCCTAGGTGATATTGGGGTGCATTTCCCAGATACAGATGATACATATAAAAATATCGATAGTAAAATTCTTTTAGAGAAAACCTTCCAAATGATTGAAGAAAAAGGATATTCAATTGTAAATATTGATAGTTCTCTTTGCCTAGAATCACCTAAAATAAAAACATTCGTTCCGGCGATGCAACAAACAATTGCATCCATCCTCAAGGTACTTCCCGAAGATATTTCTATTAAGGCCACTACGACAGAAAAAATGGGGTTTGTGGGTAGAGAAGAAGGCCTAGTTGCTTATGCCACGGTACTTCTTCAAAAGGCATAGATTTTAACGATTTAACTAATCAAATTCCTTGTTTTACATCACCAAATGTTCGCTATAGTTGTAAATTCGCATAAATCGTTTCATTGAAGGTTCGTATAGTAAATCACTCAACACATCCTCTGCCTGTTTATGCAACAACAGGATCATCAGGAATGGATATACGTGCAAACCTTGAAACACCGATTCAGTTAAAACCACTTCAGAGGGCCCTTGTTCCAACTGGGTTGTTTCTTGAAATCCCCCATGGATATGAGGCACAAGTCCGACCAAGGAGTGGTTTAGCAATAAAGCAAGGGATTACTTGTTTGAATACACCCGGTACTATTGATGCTGACTACAGGGGGGAGCTAAAAGTAATCCTTATAAACCTATCTGATCAAGAGCAGTCCATCACCAACGGTGACCGCATTGCGCAATTGGTATTTCAGCAGGTAGAAAAAGTTTCGTTAGAAGTAGTCGACGTTCTTAATGAGACAGAGCGAGGTAATGGGGGGTTTGGTCATACAGGAAATAAATAAAATCTATTTTTTATGAGGATTATCCTCTTTTTGTTTTCAATGGTAATACTGATTGCATCTTGTAGATCAACCAGAAAAATTACAAGTGTGGTGTCAAAAAAAGACAGCACCGTATTGGTGATTAGACCTGAAGATTCAGATTCTGCAAAACAAGTTAAGGCTACATTTGAATCAATTAATTCAAGGCAAATCATTTTTAATACATTTTCATCCAAAGTAAAAATTGATTACAGTGATGACAAAGACATCCGAATTGATGTTAATGCTTTTTTGCGAATGAAACGCGATAGTGCAATTTGGGTTTCAATCATTGCAGCATTTAATATTGAGGCATTTAGGGTATTGATAACTCCTGATAGCATTTTTATAATGGATAAAATTAGCAGAACTATTCAGCGCAAGCCATTATCGTATCTGCAGCAAGTTTCAAAAGTGCCTTTTGATTTCAAGACCTTGCAAGATCTTATTGTTGGAAATCCAGTTTATTTTGATAAAAATATTACTTCGTTTGTTGATCAGGGTGAAACACTGTCAATGTCATTAATTGGATCAGTATTCAAACATTATATCACAGTTGGTAAAGAAGACCTGAATGTATTGTTCAGTAAATTAGATGATATCGATTTGGCCAGAAGTCGGACTGCAAATCTTTCCTATTCCGGTTATGTTCCACTGGGGAAATGGAAATTTTCTGAATCGAGAAAAATAGTTTTAACCGAAAAAACAAAAATTGATCTGCAGCTTGATTTTAAACAAGTAGAATTTGAGCAACCAGTTGGTTTTCCATTTTCAGTCCCTAAAAATTATAAGGCTAAACTCTAGTTACTTTTTTAAAATATGATTTGCAATATACCAACATTGAAAAATAGTTATTCAGGGAAGCTCATATTCACCCTGCTAGTGACATTGTTTTTTTCTATTTTTTCATTGGAATTACATGCCCAAACCCGGGAAGAGCTCGAGAAAAAGAGAAAAGAGATTCTTGAGGAGATAAGTGAATTGCAGCAAACCCAAAGCACAATTACAAAAGACAAAAAAGCAAGCCTGTCCCAATTAAAGCTTATTGAAAATAAATTGCGTAAGCGTTATGCATTTATTGATAATTTGAACGACGATATGCGACTGATCGATAATACAATCTTTAGCAATAATCGGGAGATATACCGTTTGCAAAAACAACTTGATACCCTGCGTATACAATATGCAAAAACAATCGAGTATGCTTATAAGAATAGAAGCAATTATGATATGATGAATTTTATTTTTACTGCTTCAAATTTTAATGATGCTATTCGAAGAATTTCCTATCTAAAAAGCTATCGGCGATATCGTGATGAACAGTCAGAAAATATTGTTAAGACTAGCAAGGTGCTTAAGAGTAAAATCGAAACGCTTACCTTAAATAAAAATGAAAAGGGTAAGGTTTTGGTAGAGCAGAATAAACAAAAAGCAATTTTAGAAGTAGAAAAAAAGGAGAAAAATCAGTTTGTTTCAAAGTTAAAGGCGCGGGAGAAGGAAATTGAAAAAGAGATGATTGCAAAGAGAAAAGTGGAGCGTAGCCTTCAAAGCGCAATTGCCGCAATTGTTAAACGTGAGATTGAAGCTGCAAGAAAAAAAGCGGAAGAAGAAGCCCGTAAACTTGCTACTAAGACTGAGGTAGAAAAAATCGCTATAGCGAATTCAAAACCTATTACAACAAGAAAATCAAACGTACTAGAAAATACACCAGAGGTGACAAAGGTTTCTGTTGGCTTTGAAAACAACAGAGGTAATTTGCCTTGGCCTGTCGATAAAGCAAGTGTTGTGGCTGGTTTTGGTAAGCAAAAAATTGAAGGAACATCTTTGGTGGAAGATAACATTGGTTTAACCATTCAAACCAATCCAGGTACAAATGTCAAAGCTGTTTTTGAGGGTGTTGTAACAAGTATATATGATGTTGCCGGTAGTCAGACTATCACTATCAAGCATGGTAAATATTTTACTACTTATTATAATCTTTCTGTTGTAAATGTAAGCAAAGGAAATATTGTACAAATGGGACAAGTAATCGGTAAAGCAGGTGTGAACGATGATGGTGAGGGCGAAATCATGTTTGTAGTCAATATTGAATCAACCTTTGTCAATCCTGAGATTTGGCTTAAGAATAAATAGAATTCAATCTTAAGAACTAAGTACCTGTTGATATATCTGCTCATAAAGGGGTACGATGTTTTCAATATCAAATTTAACTGCTTGTTTTCTTGCCTCTAATTTGAATTTGGTGTGTTTTTCATCGTCCAATAGTATTTCTTTTGCATATCCTGCCATCTGCTCCACATCTCCTATATTGCTCAAGTAACCATTTACGTTATGGGTTACTATTTCTGGTAATCCACCAGCGTTGGTTGCAATTACGGGTGTTCCTGCTGCCATGGCTTCAAGTGCTGACAATCCAAAACTCTCATATTCAGATGGCAGTAAAAACAAATCTGATATGGCATAGATTTCCTCCATGTCTTGTTGTTTCCCCAAAAATCTTGTCTCTTCATCAATGCCAAGCTCTCGGCAAAGTTCCTCTGCCATGGGTCTTTCTGGCCCGTCACCTACCAATAATAATTTAGAAGGAATACTTTGCCTGATATGATTGTATGTATGAATTACATCTGCAATTCGTTTTATTTTTCTGAAGTTCGATGCGTGTAATATTATTTTTTCTCCTTTTGGTGCAATGGCTATCTTGAATGCATCAATAGGTTTTTTATTGAATCGGTGGATGTCAACAAAATTATGGATCACGGCGATTTCTTTTTCGATGTGAAAATTCAACAGTGTTTCTTGCTTCAGGTTCTCAGATACTGCAGTAATTGCATCGCTTTGGTTGATAGAAAATGAAACCACGGGGGCATAGGTTTTGTCTTTACCTACAAGCGTTATGTCGGTGCCATGTAAGGTTGTAATAAATGGAATCTTAATGCCCTGGTCCTCAAGAATTTTTTGTGCCATATAAGCAGCAGATGCATGCGGTATTGCATAATGAACATGAAG
>CAMBGO010000007.1 GCA_945866165.1 Chitinophaga pinensis
CAATATTGAAATTTCTGAAGAAATGGCTGAGGGGCAATATGCGAACCTTGCAATCATTACCCATAGTCATGCTGAATTTGTAGTGGACTTTGTAAACGTAATGCCCGGCACTCCGAAAAGCAAGGTTAAGTCCAGGATCATACTAACTCCTCAACATGCAAAGAGGTTGTTGAATGCAATGGCAGAAAATATCGAAAAATTTGAAACCATTAATGGCAAGATTAAGGATACCGAAGAGATACAATTGCCATTTCAGTTTGGAGGTCCAATTGCACAGGCATAGTTAGGCTTTGCTTTTGCCGATATATCTGAACATTTTTAACCCACTTGATTAGGTAAGGGGAGCACCTTTTCCCATCAGTTGATGGATTCTACAGGAATTTCTTTTTTTATTTTTCCAATCAGCCCTTGCAGAACTTTTCCGGGTCCAACCTCAGTGAAGCTACTTGCACCATCATGAATCATTGCTTCTATAGATTGTGACCATCGAACTGGACCGGTTAGTTGATCAACTAAATTTTGTCTGATTTCGTTTGGATCTGTTACTGCTTTTGCTACAACATTTTGGTAGACGGGGCAGGAAGGTTTGTGAAAATCTGAAGCCATGATTGCAGCCTCCAATTCAATTTTGGCTGGCTCCATCAAAGGGGAATGAAAAGCACCACCTACGGGTAATTTCAATGCCCTTTTTGCGCCGGCAGCTTTCATTCGCTCACCTGCTATATCAATACCTTTATTAGTTCCACTGATAACGAGCTGCCCTGGGCAGTTATAGTTTGCAGGGACAACAATTTCTCCTGTTTCTGAAATGATTTCAGCACAAATTCTTTCTGCAACTTCTTCCGGCAACCCTAAAATGGCAGCCATGGTTGAAGGGTTTATTTCACAAGCTTTATGCATGGCAGAAGCACGTATGCTCACCAATTTTAGTGCATCTTCAAATGTCATAGAACCACTGACAACAAGTGCAGAAAATTCACCCAGTGAATGACCTGCAACCATGTGTGGGTTCGCACCGTCAATCATTTTGTATGCAATGACAGAATGTAAAAATATAGCAGGCTGCGTAACGTTGGTTTGCTTGAGTTCCTCTTCAGTTCCGTTAAACATAATATCAGAGATTCTGAATCCCAATATTTCATTGGCTTGTTCAAAAAATCTTCTTGCAAATGCATTGCCATCATAATGTTCCTTACCCATTCCAGGAAATTGAGAACCTTGACCTGGAAAAACAAAAGCTTGAATCATAGGATAAATTTGGAATGCAAATGTAAAACAATACCTAGAATTGGATTAATCCGAAAGGTCTTAAGACTGAAATTTTAATTAATAATTAAAATCACAATTTTTAACTACTTGATAATCAAGACAAAAAAGACAATAAAAATACAACGATGTTGGGAAGTAAGTGAGATTAATGAAGCTTGGATCCAATTAATCGGATGAACTCACTTCTCGTCTCATTTTTTTGGAATTCCCCACAAAAGGCAGATGTGGTGGTCACTGAATTTTGTTTTTGTACTCCTCGCATCATCATACATAAATGACAAGCCTCGATGACGACAGCCACACCAAGTGGGTTGAGGGTTTCGTTGATGGCATCCAAAATTTGTGTGGTAAGCCTTTCTTGAACTTGCAGTCTTCTGCTATAGGTATCTACAACCCTGGCAATTTTACTGAGACCGGTTATCCATCCGTTGGGAATATATGCAACATGGGCCTTACCGAAGAAAGGCAGCATATGATGTTCGCATAAACTATAAAGCTCGATATCTTTTACAATGATCATTTCATTAACTGTCTCATGAAACTTTGCAGAATCCAGAATCACCTTGGGATCAAGATTATATCCCTGAGTGAGGTATTGCATAGATTTTGCAACTCTTTCAGGGGTCTTCAACAGCCCTTCTCGTGATGCATCTTCACCCAGGAGGTTTAGGCTTTCCTTATAATGTTCAATGAGCTCCGAAGTTACCTTCTCATCAAAATGTTCAACCTTAGAGTATGCCATATTATATATTTTATTTTGCCGGATACTCCACAAAGTTTCGGGGAGTCTCGTATAAACGTATCTGCAGAGACAAAAGTTCACTAATAAGAGGTCTTAAAAGATTATAAACAACGATTGCAATATTTTCTGCAGTGGGATTCAACGCCTTGAACTCCGGAACGTCTATATTTAGATTCTTGTGGTCAAATCGATCCAGTACCTGTTCTTTAATGATATCAGAAAGAATTTTCATATCTATCAAATAACCAGTATTCTCATCAATTTCCCCAGTAACCTTAACGATGAGTATATAATTGTGCCCGTGGTAATTAGGGAGGTTACATTTCCCAAAAACCTCCTTGTTTTTAGAATCACTCCACAAGGCATTATTCAAACGGTGGGCTGCATTAAAATGCTCTTCCCTAAAAACTGATATTATTTCACCCATAGAAATTGATTTATTAAAAGCGAAAATTATATAGAAAACTTTTTACAAATAAGCTGAAATCATTCTCCAAAATATTCAACAAATATCCTCGGTGTTTCAACAAGTTGTATTTTATGCAGTGAAACACCAGCTGGCATATTGGGGTGCAATTGTTGCCAGATGCCATAAACAAGATTTTCAATTGAACATATCTTGCCTCTCATAAAATCAACATCCACATTCAAATTTTGGTGGTCAAGTAAATCTATTACATATGTATTGATGATTTTGCTTAGGAGCTTAGCATCGACAACAAAACCGGTTTCAGTCGATGGAGAACCTTTTACAGTAACAAATAGCTCAAAATTATGGCCATGCCAATTTTCATTTGCACATTTTCCAAAAACCACATCATTCTGTTCCCTGCTCCAATCCGGATTATAGAGCTTATGAGCAGCATTAAAATGTTCGCGTCGAGTTAAATACATTACTGGCATTACAATTATTTTGGGAGAGCAAAGTTACACAATGAAAGTAATTTAATGATGATTTATAATTTTCATAAAAAGCCATCCACTTATGTAACCCTTAGCAACCAATAAGGTTCATAATATGAAAAGATATTTTTTGTATATAAATACTGAACTTCGTCATATGAAAATTATTTTGGCAGCTGCAACAGAAATGGAGATGTCTTATTTTAGAGGGGCCTGCAAGGAATCTAACATAATTAATATAGAATACTGCATAACTGGGGTGGGTGCAATCGCAACAACGTTCCAACTACAAAAAATAATTTTAGCGGTTAACCCTGATATTGTTATTCAAATAGGACTTGCAGGTTCTTTCTCAACTTTGTATTCAATTGGTAATGCTGTTGCAGTTAAAAATGAAATTATAGCAGAAATGGGGGTGTTTGAAAAAGAGGGTTATAAGGATATTTTTGACCTTGGACTTGTAAATAGAGATGACTTTCCATATAAAAATGCACAACTAATTAATGAGGATGAATATATTCTTAACATTACCGGTCTTGATTGTGTAAGCGCTGTAACCGTAAATGAAATTTCCACTTCAAAAGAAAAAGTAGATCTATATTCAAATCACTATCATGCGTTGATAGAAACAATGGAAGGTGCTGCATTGCATTATGTATGCTTACAAAACAACATCCGGTTCATCCAAATTAGGGGCATTTCCAATTATATTGGTGAACGAGATAAAAGCAAATGGGAAATAAAAAAAGCGATGGATGCCGCTTTAGCAGCATATAATAATGTTATAACACACTTGGAAAACAATTTAAGCAAATGACACTTACCCTGGGGATTTCTCCTTGCCCAAATGATACCTTCATTTTTGATGCCATGCTAAATGGACTAATCGATACTGAAGGTCTCAAGTTTGACTTTATTCTAGAGGATGTAGAAACATTGAATAGAATGTCGCTAAACGGAGCGCTGGACATTTCGAAAATAAGTTATGGTGCAGTGCCTAAAATACTTCCACACTATAAAGTTCTTGATGCTGGAGGTGCACTGGGAAAGGGGGTTGGACCACTTTTCATTTCAAAAAATAACATTGATATTTCATCAGAAAACCTTGAAAATATAACTGTGGTGCTGCCAGGAAAAAATACTACAGCTCATTTGCTTTTTTCGATGGTCTTTCCAACAATAAAAAAGAAGATTTTTTTGCCTTTCCATGAAATTGAAGAGGCAGTTTTAAACGGCGTTGCAGATACAGGTGTGATCATCCACGAAAACCGGTTTACTTATCAGCAAAAAAACTTAATAAAACTTACTGACCTTGGAGATGAATGGGAGTCACGCACTGGCCTGCCTATTCCATTGGGAGGGATTGTTGCAAGAAGGACATTTAACAATCTATTGTTGAATAAAATTAATAGGGTTATCAGAAAAAGCCTAGAATATGCATTTGAAAATCAGGATACATTATCTGACTTTGTAAAAAACAATGCCCAAGAAATGGATGAGGAAGTAATGCAGAAGCACATCAATCTTTATGTAAATGAATTTTCATTAGACTTGGGTATAGCAGGAAGGAAGGCAGTATGGAAATTAATGGAGGCTTCTTTCAACATCATGCCAGAACCTGCAGGAGGAAATATGGAGATTTTTATCGACTAAAAAAATCTTTACTTAAAGAGCCCGTATAATTCAGCGTCAATTTTAGTAATAATCCCGCCCAAGTCTTCTTCGTTTTCTGCAAAATTATTGTTATCAACATCGATTATAAGAAGTGGCCCTTCTTTATACCCTTCAATCCACTTATTATAAAATTCATTCAATTTTTTAAGATAATCTAAGCGGATATTCTCTTCATATTCCCTTCCGCGTTTTTGAATTTGTCCAACCAATGTTGGAACAGATGCCTTTAAATAAATCAGCAGGTCTGGTGGATTGACCATCTGGTGGAGGTTCTGAAAAAAATCAAAATAATTATCGAAATCCCTCTTGCTCATGAGGCCCATATCGTGCAAATTGGGTGCGAAAATATAGGCATCTTCATAAATTGTTCTATCCTGAATAACCGTCTCGGTTCCTTTACTGATTTCAATGAGTTGATTCAACCTACTATTCAAGAAATAAATCTGTAGATTAAAACTCCAGCGAGGCATATCCTCATAAAAATCATATAGGTATGGATTTTGATCTACATCCTCAAACTGTGGAATCCACTTGTAATGCTTGCTCAACAATTCAGTTAGCGTTGTCTTACCTGCGCCAATGTTTCCGGCAATGGCAACGTGTTTTGGTTTTTTAATCTTAGCCATACGTGTTTCTTAACTTCATTTTAGTCCGCCTGACAAAATACATATTCATTTTGACAATCCAACTTTGTTGAGGCAAATTTTTGAATTTTAATCCCACAAAAGCATGTATTGCCTAATAATCAAGCCCCATGGCTGCTCTAACTAGCTGCATGGTTTTAGTTGCACTATCCCTGGCCTTCTCTGCACCGATATCCATTGTTTTCTTTAGATAGGTTTTGTCTTGTTGAATCGAAGCCGCTTTCATTCTGATCGGTGCAACGAATTCAACCATATCCTCAGCCAATTGTTTTTTCATATCGCCATAGCGAATGGTGCAGTCCAGATAAGATTTTTCAAAAGCTTGAATTGTTTCGGCCTTGCTAACCAAGTTCATTAGCTGAAAAATATTTTCAATGTAATCAGGCTTGGGCGTGTTAGGCTCTGTTGGACCTGCATCCGTTTTGGCTTTCATTACTTTCTTTCTAATCAACTCATCATCGTCGGCAAGATAAATAGTAGCCATTTGGTTTTCGCTTTTACTCATCTTTCCAAGCCCGTCTAGACTTGGAACTTTCACCAATTGTTCTCCAAAATTATAAGCCATTGGCTCTGGGAACACTTCGCCGTAACGGTGATTAAACCGTTTTACGAAATTTCTGGCCATTTCTAAATGTTGTTCTTGGTCTTTTCCAACTGGCACCCAACTTGCACGGTGTAAAATAATGTCTGCAGTTTGTAATACAGGATAGGTAAGTAAACCAGCATTGATATTATCGGGTTGAAGCCTTGCCTTGTCCTTGAAGGTAGTTGTCTTTTCGAGCTCTCCAAGGTATGCCAGCATGTTCAAATAAAGATAGAGTTCTGAAGTTTCTCTTACATGACTTTGGCAATAGAGTGCTGCTTTGTCAGGATTAATTCCACAGGCAATATTTTCAGCAATTACCCTGTGCACATTCTCTTTCAACTCACGTGTATCAGGATGGGTTGTAAGCGCATGTAAATCTGCTACCATGAAGAAGCATGTGTATTCTTCCTGAAGCTTTACATAATTTTTCATTGCCCCGAAATAATTTCCAAGGTGAAGGTATCCAGTTGGCCGAATACCGCTCATGACGATTGCATTAGCATTGCTCATGCCGCAAATATAATAAAGAAAGGCTCCCATAAGATAAGGTGCTAAAAAACATCAAAGTCAATCTTCCGTTCATCAATAAAAATCATGAGATACAGTGAGATTGGCTAATTTTACACGAGAATTAGTTAAAATGATATTGAATAATGAAATGGTAAGAAAGTTGGCTGAACTGGCCAGGCTTGAATTCACTGCTGAGGAAGAGCAAGTTATTAAAGAAGACCTACAGCAAATGATTGGATTTGTTGAGAAGTTAAATGAAATTGATACTACCGGTATCACCCCACTAACACATATCAGCGATACCATAAACAGTTTAAGAGACGATGAAGTGAAAGGATCGGTGCTCACATCAGTAGCACTTTCAAATGCACCAGATCCCATAGATCCATTTTTTTCAGTACCAAAAGTGATAAAAAAATAAGCACATGTCCAATTCAGTTATTCTTCTTGAGGAGATCAGAAAAAGCTATTTCATGGGAAACCAGGAATTGAAAATCCTGAAAGGGATCAACACAGAAATTTTGAAGAATGAGTATGTTGCGTTGATGGGGCCATCTGGTTCAGGTAAAAGTACCCTGATGAATATATTAGGATGCCTTGATTCACCTACAGAAGGAAAATATATTTTGAACGGGAACGACGTGAGTACCATGGCCGACAACGACCTGGCAGATATACGCAACAAGGAAATAGGGTTCGTGTTTCAACAATTCAACTTACTTCCAAGGCTTACGGCATTGGAAAATGTGGCACTTCCATTGGTATATGCTGGTCTTCCAAAGAAAATCAGAACGGAAATGGCACAGGAAGTATTAAGAAAAGTTGACCTAATGGATAGAAGTCATCATAAACCAAATGAACTATCAGGAGGTCAATGTCAGCGTGTTGCCATTGCCAGGGCATTGGTAAACAACCCATCAATCATACTTGCTGATGAACCCACTGGAAACCTCGATAGCAAGACATCCTATGAGATAATGAACATCTTCTCCAAGATTCACTCGGATGGCAATACTGTTATATTGGTTACACATGAAGAAGACATTTCAAACTATGCCAAGCGGGTGATACGCTTAAGAGATGGGCTTATTGAGTCTGACAAGATCAAGGACCTTGCCAGCGTGATCTAAACTATTTTCCTACACATTGAACAAATCTGCCTGTATCACATTATAGTATTTTACAAATGTGAATTATGGCAATGAAAATATATACCAAGACAGGCGATCGAGGAACCACTTCATTAATTGGTGGCACCAAGGTCATCAAATCACATTTTCGTATTGAGGCATATGGCACCATTGATGAGTTGAATTCACATATTGGACTTTGTCGTGATTTAATAATTGACTCAGTAATCAAAGAATTCCTTAAAGAAGTGCAAGACCGTCTTTTTACAATAGGATCTGCTTTGGCATGTGATCCTGACAAAGAGACCTCGCTCAAGATTCCAGATTTAAAAGATTCAGATATATTAGTACTGGAAACAGAAATCGACAGAATGGACAATGCACTAGAGCCCCTTCAGGCATTCATTCTACCTGGTGGTCATACTACAGTATCCCATATTCACATAGCAAGGTGTGTTTGCAGAAGGTCAGAAAGGCTTATTGTAGATCTTCTCAATACAGATGAACAACAACATGATTCCCTGATTATTAAATATATCAATCGTCTCAGCGATTACCTTTTTGTGTTATCCAGGTATATGGCAAAAGAGCTCGAGGCAGAAGAGATTGCGTGGAAACCCAGAATCAGCTAAGACCTCAGCCTAACCAATTTCCATCCTTTAAATGCAACACCCTATCGCTCATCGAGGCTAGTTCCTCGTTGTGTGTTACAATTAGAAATGTTTGATTCAACTCGTCTCTGAGCTGTTTGAACAAATTGTGCATGGAAGTTGCATTTGCAGAATCGAGGTTACCGGTTGGCTCATCTGCAAAGATGATTTTGGGGTCATTTATAAGTGCCCTAGCCACTGCAACGCGCTGTTGTTCTCCACCTGAAAGAGCATTGGGCTTGTGTTCAGCTCGCTCAGAAAGGCCCAATCGATCGAGTAGTTCAAGTGCCTTTTTTTTAAGTTTTGCCTTGTTTTCGCCTGCAATCCAACCGGGAATACAAATATTTTCAATGGCTGTGAATTCTGGCAGCAGGTGATGAAATTGAAAAACAAAGCCGATGTGCTTATTTCGAAAGGCAGCTAATTCTTTGGATTTCATGTTATCCAACCGTTGACCATTGAACCACAACTCACCACCATCGGGGTTATCGAGTGTGCCTAGGATATGAAGCAAGGTGGTCTTGCCTGCTCCTGAAGACCCGGCTATGCTGACAATTTCACCTTGGGTGATGGATATGTCTACCCCCTTCAGCACATGAAGTGGCCCGTAATACTTTTCTATTTTTTTACCTGTCAGCATTGACTTTTAATATGTGGTGAAGTTAACCAAACTGAAAACCACTACAAAGGATAAAAATGCATTTGAATAAAAACCTTTTTTTGTTAATATTTTGATATTGGGATATATGAATTTAACCATTACTTTTGCCGAAACCTAAAAAGAGGAACCTGTATGTTTTGGACACTTGAATTAGCATCCTATCTCGAAGACGCTCCTTGGCCTGCAACGAAAGACGAGTTAATCGATTATGGTATCAGAAGCGGAGCTCCTATTGAAGTAATTGAAAATCTTCAGGAGTTGGAAGATGAAGGAGACATCTATGAGGGCATAGATGATATCTGGCCAGATTATCCTAGTCAAGATGACTTCTTCTTCAATGAAGATGAATATTAATTTGAAAGAAATTCAAATAAAAAATAAAACCACCGTTGGGTGGTTTTTTATTTTTTGAATGTAAGCTTGAAATAAAGCATTACAAAAGACAATACTAAAATGATTGAGTTTGCAATAATCATCGGCAAAACATCTTTCACAACAGCGTAGAGCAGCCATGTAGAAACATTGCCGATTAGAATTAATACCATCCAAATGGAAAGGTCACCAACAGATTTGGTTTTCCATGCATGCATTACCTGTGGCATGAATGTTATTGATGAAAGAACAACACCTACATATCCTACATATTCAATCCATTCCATGGTTGGTAGTTTAAAAAATTATTTCTCCATTTGATCGATCACCGCATTGGTAACTCCTGTAAATGAAAAACCTCCATCGTGAAAGAGGTTTTGCATTGTAACCATCCGTGTATGATCTGAAAACATCGAAACACAATAATTTGCGCAGTCTTCGCCAGAAGCGTTACCAAGTGGACTCATATTTTCAGCATAGGTCAAGAAACCATCAAACCCCTTAACACCACTACCGGCAGTGGTTCTTGTAGGAGATTGTGATATTGTGTTAACCCTTACTTTCTTTTTTATTCCATAGTGGTACCCAAAGCTTCTTGTAACACTTTCAAGCAAGGCCTTGGCATCTGCCATTTCATTATAATCAGGGAATACACGTTGAGCAGCGATATAGGTAAGTGCCACAACACTACCCCACTCGTTTATCGCATCCATCTCCCATGCAGTTCTAAGTACTCGGTGCAAAGACATTGCTGAAATATCAAGTGTTTTTTGATTGAAGCCATAATCCATTTCAGTATAATGCTTTCCTTTTCGAACGTTTAAGCTCATTCCAATAGAGTGAAGAATGAAGTCTACGCCACCTCCGAAATGCTTCATACTTTCTTCAAATAATTTTTTAAGGTCGTCCATATTCACCACGTCGGCAGCAATAACAGGGGCATTGACAGCTTCAGCGAGTTTATTGATTTCCCCCATTCGCAGTGCAACGGGAGCATTTGAAAGAACAAGTTGTGCTCCTTGTGCATGACAAGCCAACGCTGTTTTCCATGCAATTGATTTCTCGTCCAATGCACCAAAGATGATTCCTTTTTTACCTTTTAACAGTTGATTAGACATGGTAATATTATTAGTGGTTGCAAAGATAATGAGTTTACCGTTTATCCTCATTCCTTAATCCATCATCTCTTTGGCATTTGCAAGGGCCGCTTTGCTCGGGTTTTCACCAGCGAGCATTTTTGCAATGGCATTGATTCTTTCCTGATGAGTAAGTAATTTTATTGAGGTATTGATGTTGCCATTTTTTTCCTCTTTATAAACATATAAATGATGATCTGCCCTCGCTGCAATCTGAGGCTGGTGGGTTATAGATATCAGCTGATGCGAGTCGGCAAGTTCTTCAAGCAAAATACCCACTTGGCGTGCTGCCTCACCACTGATACCACTATCAATTTCATCAAAAATCAACGTAGGCATATCAAGCGACCCAGCCACAAGTGATTTTAACACCAACATAAGCCTGCTCAATTCACCGCCACTGGCTACTTTATGAAGTGGTTCAAAATGACCGCTTTTATTTGCATCAAAAAGAAATGATGGCTGATCAATACCAGATGGATTAAGCTCCTCTTTATCTATTGCGATTTTGAGTCTTGCGTTAGGCATGCCAATCCTGGATAATAATTCGATGGATGCGGACTCAAGCATAGGGGCATGCTTTTTTCTTTTTTCATGGACACTTGTTGCTATTTGCATTGCTGCATCAAAGTGTGTTTTCTTTTCCTTTTCACGTTGAACCAATTCTTCTTGTGCACTTTCAAAAGCAGCAACTTTAACAGACAACTCATCGCGCTTTTCTAGTAATAATATTTCAGAAATAATTCCATGTTTTTTAAGTAGTCGCTGGAAAACAGAAAGCCTTGAATTGATTTCATCGATTCTTTTTTCATTCACTACAATTTTTTCAGTCATGGAATCAAGGTCACTTGAAAGGTCTTTCAATTCAAGGTATGCTGATGACATTCGATCAGCGATGGAAATAAAATCGGAGTGGAAATTACCTAATGCCTGAATTGAAGTGTGTATATTTTTTATTTGAGACAAGATCGGCTGTTCGCCTTCTTTGAGAATATGCGTGATTTTTGAAAGTGTTGTCCTTATATGATCAGCATTCGACAATACATTCAATTCATCCTCCAAGTTTTTTGCTTCTCCAATTTTCCAGTTCAACTCCTCCAATTCATTCAACAGAAAAAGATTGTATTCTTTTTCTTGTTCCGCCCTCAACATATCTTGCTTGATTTGCTCAATCATCCTACACACTAAGTTGTATTGGGTATAATGGGAAGAAAATTCCTTCATCAAATCGAGGCATCCAGCTCTTGCATCAAGTAAAGTTCTTTGAAAATCTTTTTTACCCAACTGCAAGGTATCAAACTGCTGATGGAGGTCTACCAGCAATGAAGAAAGTTCTTGAAGCTGTGTAAGCGTTACCGGGGTATCGTTAACAAATGACCTTGACTTGCCATTGGCAGCAATTTCACGCCTAACAATAATTTCATCATCGAAATCTATTTCAAGTTTCTGCATAATATCAGAAATATTCCCTGATGGTTCAACTTGAAAAAAAGCCTCAACAATCAATTTTTTATTTTTATCTCCCATTTGTGAGAGATCAGCCCGATCACCCAACGCCAATCCCAATGCACCCATCAAGATGCTTTTACCTGCCCCTGTTTCGCCTGTAATGATGGTTAGCTTCTTTGAAAACCTCACCTCCAGGCTTGAAATGATAGCGTAATTGGTTATTTGAATACATTGAAGCATGTGCCAAAATTAACATGAATAAAGTCAGAAACTACAAAATACCAAAAAGAAAAAAAGCCAATATGATGAGGATTTAATCTTTTCTGGACTTTCCAAAATTCCAATTTTATTTAATTGTATTATCTTTCAGCTTGAACGATTTACAATGTCACCATTTTTTTTGTTTTCATTCGTACTGGGCTACTTTCTCTTGCTTCTTGGCGTAGCATTTTATACAGCCCGCAATGCAACCAATGACTCGTTTTTCATTGGAAATAGAAACTCCAACTGGATGTTGGTCGCTTTTGGCATGATTGGCACATCTATGTCGGGTGTCACCTTTGTGTCGGTACCAGGTACGGTAGGCGACTTTGCTGCCAATGGATACAAAGCATTTGGTTACTTTCAGGTGATTTTGGGGTATATCTTCGGGTATATTGTTATTGGATTGATATTGGTGCCAATGTATTACAAGCTGAATCTTACATCAATATATCATTACCTTGATCAGCGCTTTGGCACAGCAAGTTATAAAACAGGTTCGTTGTTTTTCATTATTTCAAGAACTTTTGGTGCCACGGCAAGGCTTTTTCTAGTCATCAATGTTTTACAACTTTTTATTTTGGATGAAATGGGTGTACCATTCATTGCGACTGCAGCATTGATTTTACTAATGATTCTGCTATATACATTCAAAGGGGGTGTAAAAACCATCGTATATACGGATACATTGCAAACTAGTTTTATGCTAGCAGGGCTGGTAATTTGTCTTGTATATATCCTTACACACATGAATATTTCTGTTGGTCATGCCATTTCAGTGATATCAGAAAAAGGATATGCAAGGATTTTTGATACCGATATAAAAAGCAAATCATTTTTCTTGAAAAATTTAGTTGGCGGTGCATTTATTGCAATTGCCATGACAGGGCTCGATCAGGAAATGATGCAAAAAAATATTAGTGTGAGAACCTTACGTGGTTCACAAAAGAACATATTTAGCTTCACCATCATTATGATCATAGTAAACCTACTATTCCTTTTTCTTGGTGGATTGCTTTACCTTTTTATGCTTGATAAAGGAGCTGTATATGAAGGAAAACAATTATTGCTTGAAGGAAAAAATGTTATTGGAGATGATATCTTCCCAACTATTGCCATGTTTCACCTGCCTTCATATATCGGAATCATATTCATTATTGCACTTATTTCAGCATTGTTTCCGAGCGCTGATGGAGCCCTAACAGCACTAACATCATCTTTTTGTATTGATATATTGGGAATCAAAAGAAATCCCAATTATACAGAAGAGAAACAAAAAAATATTAGGATTTTGGTTCACCTCAGCTTTGCACTGGTGTTTCTGCTGTGCATCATGATATTCAAATGGATCAATAATAAATCCATCATCAATATCATTTTGGACTTGGCAGGATATACATACGGACCACTTCTCGGGCTTTTTGCATTTGGAATGCTTACAAAACGAACCCTTGGAAAAGGTTATACAGTTACAGCAATATGTCTGTTGGCACCTGCTTTGTGTTATGTTCTTGGGAAAAATGCCACCGCTTGGTTTAATGGCTATCAGATTGGATTTGAGATGCTGTTGATCAATGGAATGCTGACATTTTTGGGTATGTTTCTTATTTCCAAAAAGGCAGATTAATATTTTTGCTTTTTTACAACACTCATTTCGTTGTAGCCTTGCACGAATCACCGTAATTTTGCATAAAGTAAAAAGATGGACGTTATTCCTTCGGAAGTACATGCTTATGCTCTATTAAATACTTCGCAAGATGATGCCCTTTTACTTGAGATACAAGAGCACACGGAACTAAATCACCCAGAACAACACATGTTGAGTGGCCCTTTGCAAGGACAATTTCTTAACATGGTGAGCCGGATGATAAAGCCAAAACGAGTGCTTGAAATTGGAACTTTTGTAGGATATAGTGCTATTTGTTTGGCAAAGGGGCTTGATAAAAATGGTGTTTTGCATACCATTGAGAAAAGAGAGGATGATGCTAAAACGGCACAAACTTTTTTTGACAAAAGCGAACACAAAGAAAACATATGTCTACACGTAGGGCCTGCAATAGATATTTTGAAAGACTTGCATGAGGATTGGGACTTGGTATTTGTGGATGCAGACAAAACAAGCTACAAAGCTTATTATGAATTGTTGATTGAAAGGGTTAAACCAGGAACCTGGTTTTTGTTTGACAATGTTTTTTTTCATGGAGAAGTACTTAAAAATCCAGTATCTGGAAAAAATGCAAAAGCAATAGCTGAATTTAATGAAATGATAAAAATAGATCCGCGTATTGAAAAGGTTATGCTCACTGTTCGAGACGGACTAACCTTATTGTATAAAAAATGATTCTTATGGGTTTGAAAAATAAATTTATTGTTTTACTTCTGACTTTCACGTTCGTTATAAAAATGAATAGTAGTCTCTTCGCTCAAGAGACCCAATCACCAGCAATTTTAGAATACATTCAATTGTATGCTCCAATCGCTATTGAAGAGATGATTAGAACAGGAGTTCCTGCTTCTATTAAAATTGCACAAGGCATATTAGAAACAAATGCAGGAAGAGGTGACCTCGTTATGAGATCGAATAACCATTTTGGTATCAAGTGTAAAACCAGCTGGACTGGCGAAAAGGTTTTTCATGACGATGATGAAGAAGGTGAATGTTTTAGAAAATATGCATCTGCATATGACTCTTATGTAGACCACTCGAATTATTTAAAAAGCCAGCCACGTTATTCGTTTTTATTTAGCTATAACAAAGACGACTATGCTTCATGGGCCTGGGGACTAAAAAAAGCAGGCTATGCAACCAATCCAATATATGCACAAACAGTTATAAAATTTATTGAACAATACAGTTTAAATCAATTAAATAGTTTTGAAACCATCCCTGATGGAGAAAGTCTAAAGAGTTTCTTGATTGCATTAAATAGTTCAAGTAATACTGCTATAGCAGTGCCAGGTTCCACCAATCAAGTAAATGAAAAAATTAGTGGCTCACAGAAAGCAGATGACGCTAATGAAGCAGATAAAGAAATTATTGCAGAAAAGGAATCATACCCAGTTGGCATTTTTAAGGTCAATGGATTAAAAGTAATTCATGCAAAAAAAGGGACCTCGTTGCTTGCCATTGCAAAAAAATATAAACAGCAACTATCAAACCTAGTTTATTGGAATGAACTTTCGAAGAATACTGCTATACTAAATGAGGATCAACTCATTTTTATTCAAAAGAAAAGAAAAACTGGATCAACCCAATTCCATATAGTCAATGCCCATGAGGACATAAGAGAGATCAGCCAAAAAGAAGGTATTCAACTATCATCACTACTGAAGTTGAATAAAATATCATTGGGAATGCAACCAAAAGCAGGAGAAAAGCTTTCGCTTCAAATCCAACGAAAAGACCTTCCTCAATTAATCGGAAAGCACCCTACCCATGTTGTAAAAAAAGGAGAATCCCTGTATACCATATCAAAAAAATACCGTGTTAGCATCGACTCCATTAAGGAAGCCAATTCAATTAAGAATGATGATTTACAAGTTGGTCAACGTCTCAAAATTCTAAAATAAATTCATGGAGAAAAAAATACTTGATAAAAATTTCATACCATTTCTCAATGAAGATGAAATTAGAATTGCGATCAAGAAGATGGCGGGTGAAATCAATAAAGACTATGAGGGAAAGAAACCACTATTCATTGCCATTCTAAATGGTGCATTTATGTTTGCGTCTGACCTTTACAAAGAAATTACCATTCCTTCAGAGATTAGTTTCATTAAATTGGCATCGTATAAAGGAACAAAATCGACAGGCTCAGTAATAACGGCTATCGGCTTAGAGGAAGAGGTATACGACAGGGATGTGATAATCATTGAAGACATCATTGACACTGGAAAAACATTGTCACAGTTTGCACCCCAATTGATTCATCAACAGGCTAGGTCAGTAAAAATTTGTTCATTGCTTCATAAAAAAGAATGCACAAAGTATCCTGTTGAGATTAATTATCTTGGATTCACCATTCCGGATTTATTCGTAGTTGGATATGGACTAGATTACAATGGGCATGGCAGAAACCTCAAAGGGATCTATCAAATTGCAGCGGAATAAACCTAGTAATTTTTCTATTGACCAAACATTTCTTTGATTCTATTGAAGAATGTTTTTTCGTTCTTGTCAGGATTCGGTTGAAAATTCTTCGATTCTTTTAGCTTTTCTACCATTTCTTTTTCATCCTTACTCAGGTCCTGTGGTGTCCACACATTTACGTGTATCAGCTGGTCACCTCTTTCGTAGGAATTGATAGCCGGAAAACCCTTCCCTTTTAATCTAAATATTTTACCCCCTTGTGTACCAGCGGGTATTTTTATTTTGGCCCTTCCATCAATTGTAGGCACTTCAGGATTGGCGCCAAATACTGCATCGGGGAAACTGATATGCATGTCATAGATTACATTAAGGTTGTCTCGTTGCAATTCAGGATGTTGTTCCTCTTCAACTAGTACAATCAGGTCACCAGATGATCCACCCCTCTCACCAGCATTGCCTTTACCACTGAGGCTTAATTGCATCCCTTCTTGAACACCGGCAGGAATATCTATTGACATGGTTTCTTCAGTATAAACGCGTCCTTCACCCTTACACGCTGTGCACTTGTTCGTGATGGTTGATCCTTCTCCACTGCATGTCGGACAGGTTCCAACGGTTTGCATTTGTCCTAAGAATGTATTCGTTACTTTTTTAACTTGTCCATTTCCTCCACAAGTGCCGCATGTTTTCACGGAGCTTTTATCCTTAGCGCCAGATCCTGTACAAGTTGTACAAGTAGTGTATTTTTTGACCTTAACGGTTTTGTTAGCACCCTTTGCGATCTCCTCGTAATTCATTTTCAGTTTGATCCTGAGGTTGCTACCCCTAGAACCCCTAGGCCTTCCACCACCTGAGCTACGCTGTCTTCCACCGCCTCCAAAAAAACTTCCAAAAATATCGTCTCCAAAAATATCTCCAAAGTTGCTGAAGATATCATCCATGTTCATGCCCTGACCACCACCACCGAATCCACTTCTACCATTTACACCAGCATGGCCATACCTATCGTACTGTGCTTTTTTATCTTGGTCACTCAAAACCTCGTAGGCCTCTGCAGCCTCTTTAAATTTCTCTTCCGCTTCCTTGTCACCCGGATTTCTATCGGGGTGAAACTGCATTGCTACTTTTCGATATGCTTTTTTTATTTCATCAGCTGATGAAGATTTAGCCACACCTAGAATTTCGTAAAAATCTCTTTTTGCCATTTTCGCTTTTGATTTGCCTATGAAAACTTATTTACCAACAACCACTTTTGAGAAACGGATGATTTTATCATTTAATGTATAGCCCTTTTCAACTTCATCAACAACCTTCCCTTTCATTTCTGCAGAAGCATCAATTTCGGTTATGGCTTCATGTAAGTCGGCATTGAACTCGGTACCAATGCTTTTCATTTCTTTTAGTCCTCTAGAAGCTAATGTGTTTCTAAATTTCGAGAATATGAGTTCAATTCCTTTCTTAATTTGTTCAACGTCGTCACTTTGAGCCATCTGCTTATCAGCTCTTTCACAATCATCCAATACTTCAAGTAGAGATTGAATTACATCCCTCCCTGCAGTTTGCATTAATTCAATTCGCTCCTTGGCATTTCTTCGCTTAAAATTATCAAATTCAGCATATAGCCTGATGAATTTATCTTTCTGCTCCGCTAATTCAATCTTAGCTTCTTCCAACTCATCTTTGGGAAGGATCGCTTCTGGCTGATCTGTTTTGAGCTCTTCCGAAAGGGATTCGGCAACATTACTTTCATTTTCTTGCTTCAAGTCTTTTTCTTCCATACGTTAAAGTTTTACCCTTTTGTACTTTCAAATGGCCTGCCAATGGTAATTCACAGGTCAATTTGTCGGTTTTATTTGACAATCTTGTGCAAATTTCTACCATTTCTATGAGTTATTATCTTTTTATTTGAAAAAAGGAACAATAGCAAAAATCTGTCATTGGGAACAAAGTTTACATTTGCATCATGAAACGTGTTGTATTAAAAAGAAAAATCAGTAACAGGATAGAAAATGGTCACCCATGGGTTTACAATAATGAAATTAACCTTATGGATGATAGCATCATTGCTGGTGACATTGTCGAGGTTGTTGGTCACGATGGAAAATTTGTAGGCTATGGCTACATCAATCCAAAGTCTGTAATATCAGTAAGAATTATCAGTAGGGATAAGAGTGATAAAATTGACAATACATTCTTTCTTAAGAAGATCAAGGCTGCTTGGGAGTACAGAAAAAAAATAGGTTACACAGAAAATTGCAGGTTGGTGTATGGTGAAGCGGATGGCTTGCCACAGTTGATTATTGACAAATTCAATGATTATTTTGTTATTCAAACCCTGGCAATGGGAATTGATATTTGGAAAGATGCAATTGTAGAAGCTTTGAATGAACTGTTTTCACCAAAAGGAATTTATGAGCGAAATGATGTGCCAATAAGGGAATTGGAAGGGATGGAACAGAAGAAAGGGTTTTTGTCGGAACCATTCGAAACAAAAATCATGATCAAAGAAAATGGTTTGAAGTTCATGGTAGACATCGAAAAAGGACAAAAAACCGGTTACTTTCTCGATCAGCAGGACAACCGTCGTGCTATACAACACATTGTCAAAGGAGCAGATGTATTGGGTGCATTTTGTTACACTGGAACATTCGAAATTCATGCTGCTCACTATGGTGCCAAGCATGTTTTGGGACTGGATATTTCTGAGTCTGCAGTGCAACAGTCCATTGAAAATGCAGCCCTAAATGGGATAACAAACTGCAGCTTTCAAACCATCAATGCGTTTGATGCACTGAAGCAATGGAGTAAAGAAGAAAAGAGATGGGATGTGGTGATGTTGGATCCACCATCATTTACAAAAACCAGGGAAAATATTCAGAAGGCAATCAGCGGATACAAAGAAATTAACCTCAGGGGAATGAAATTATTAAGGCCCGGTGGCTTTCTTGTAACCTCTTCTTGCACCAACCTTATACAGCCTGACCTATTTTACCATACAATTGAAATGGCTGCAAAAGACGCAAAAAGATCTTTAAGACAGGTTGTTTTTCAAGCTCAATCGCCTGATCATCCAATCATTAGGGGACTAGAGAACACCAACTATCTTAAGTTCTTGGTTGTTCAAGTAAATTAACGAGGTTATTTCTCAACTTGAAATTTGCCAGTTTCGAGGATACGATCTTGTAGGTCTCTAAACTGGAAAATGTAGATGCCGCGTCTGAAATCACTAAGATCAAGCTGAAGTGTATTTGATGGTCTTATAATTTCCATTTGCTTCTTACCCAAGAAATTATAGATAATTAATTTAATTGGTTCCTTCCCTTCGTAATTATGTTGAATACGAACAAAAGCAAGGGCTGGATTTGGATAAACAGTTGTTTGAGACTTTTCGCGTTGCATTGCAGCATTATTTGCTTGTCCATTGACAAAGGACAGTACAAAAAAAGCAAATATGGTAAGTGTGTATTTAATACGAATATTTTGGGCTAAGTTAAAACAAATACAAATAAAAAAGCCATGCCAGAGGGGGCATGACTTTTTTGAATGACTTATCGCATTTTTTTATTTCAGCTCAGACAGTGTTGTTTGAATTGCGGCAAAATTAGGCAAGTCACCAGCACTTTCAAGTACTTCAGCATATTGAATTTGTCCTTTCCCATCTACAACAAATGCAGCACGACGTGAAACACCTTTCATGTCAAAAACAAATTCATCATAAAAAGCTCCGTACGCTTTTGAAATATCTTTATTAAAATCAGACAACAGGTTGAAATTATACCCTTGTTCTTCTTTGAACTTTGCCAAGGTAAAGATCGAGTCAACAGAAATGCCAACAACTTCAGCGTTCAGAGAAGTGTATTCATTCATGTTATCACGGATAGAACAAAGTTCTGTGGTACAAACTCCTGTAAATGCCTGCGGGAAAAATAGAATGACAAGATTTTTACCACTGAAATCGGCAAGTGATACCTTGTTTTTTTCGCTGTTAAACAAGTTAAATTCAGGAGCGTTTTGACCTTTAGATAGTTGCATGATATTTTATTGATTTGTTAGTTAATAATATGAATTGGCAAATTTAAACAGCCTATTCCACAATTTGTTCATTCTAGCACTTTTCTATTGACTTTCGGTAGTCCACTCTAAATATTTCCCTCCATTCATCTGTGCTGCCTTGGCCAAGGGGATAATAAACTGATCAATCCATCCTTTGTTGATATCGGCAATGCGTTTAAGTACCAGGATATATTTCCCAGAATTAAAATCGACCATTGAAGGCATAGATAAAATTTCAAACCCTTGAAATGGAATATTGCGAAGAAATTTCTCTCTGCCATTAGCATCAGAAAATAAAATTGTGTGGGCAACCGGCAATGCTTTTGATTCTAGTTGACCAGCTTTTTTTATCAATTCAATTTTCCTATTACTTTTAATTTTTAATAGCTCCATTGCAGTAGGATATAAAACGGTGAAATAATTTTCCCATTCAGCATCTCTTTTTCCTTTGCTCAACCAAGCATATTGAGGAGATTGTTTCATCGCCTGATTTACCGCTATATCATAACCAATAGTATCTGGGGCATAAAAATAAAATTCCCTGATACCTCTTTGTGTAAACCTACCTGTAAAAACTGCACCAGTAGCATTGGAAAGAGTTGAAATCAAGCTTTCCTCCATTTGCAACAATGTGCTATCTTCTTCAGGAAAAGGCATACCTCTTGTGTCAGGGTTGATTATTTTAGTTCTAACAATAATCACATAGCTTCTTTTTTTGATGGGAGCGGTTGCTCCAAATCCAAGGTCAACATTGATTGAAACGGGCTTACCGTCAACCGACAACACATAATTTTCCCAATCTTGTACAATTGATTGGCTACTCGCGGTTAGACAACAGTGGAAGAATAAAGCAATAAGATATCTTTGCATGGCATTGTTGAAAATGAAAAGTAAAGTAATTTCAATTCGCACAAACAAAGAAATAAATGCAAAAACTAAAGGATATAATTAACTTTTTAGAAACAGTAGCACCGTTGTCGCTTCAGGAAGGCTACGACAACAGTGGATTATTATATGGTGATCCTGAAAGTAACATTGAAAAAACAATTGTTTCACTTGATTTGACAGATGCAGTATTAGAAGAAGCAATCAACATAAAGGCACAACTCATTATAGTTCACCACCCACCTGTTTTCAAACCAATAAAACGCTTAAGCCATTATGATCAGGTATCAAGGATGGTGATTAAGGCCATTCAAGAGCATATTGCGATCTATGCAATTCATACCAATCTTGATAATGTTATTTGGGGAGTGAATGGGGAAATTGCCAATAGATTAGGCCTGAAGGATTTAATGGTGTTGAGCCCCCTTTCCAATACACATCAGAAATTGATTGTTTATGTTCCAGCCCTCCATACTGAGAAGGTTCGCAATGCCGTTTTCGCCGCAGGCGGTGGTGCCATTGGAAACTATTCTGATTGTAGTTTTTCCTCTAAGGGTATTGGCACTTTCAAAGCCAATGAAGGATCGAATCCATGGACGGGCAAGATTGGAGAAAGGAATGAAGAGGCTGAAGAAAAACTCGAATTTCTCATTCCGGTTCATTTGCAAGCTAGTATTCTGCAGGAAGTGCAGAATAGCCACCCATATGAAACAGTAGCATATGATATTGTTGCACTTAACAATCAGTTTCATGAAATAGGCGGTGGTGCTATTGGTAGACTAAATACACCCATGCCAACAGAATTATTTTTAAAGGAGGTTAAGTCCATTTTTGGTTCGGCGGTTATTAGGCACAATGGAATTGAAAAAAGAGAGATTTCTAAGGTTGCCATTTGTGGAGGGGCGGGTAAATCATTGATTAATAATGCATTAAGCAAGGGGGCGGATGCCTTTTTAACTGCGGATCTTTCCTATCATGATTTTTTTGTTCCACCATTTAAAATGCTATTGGCTGATTTTGGACATTTTGAAAGCGAACAATTCACATCCGAGTTGATAATCAGCCTAGTTAAGGAAAAATTCCCTAACTTTGCCGTCCTTAAAACAGCAATTCAAACCAATCCAGTACATTACTTTTTATAACTATTTATGGCTACCGCAAAAGAATACTCAGTTGAAGAAAAGCTATCGGCACTGCTGAAATTACAGAAGGCTGAAAGCAAGCTTGATGAAATTAGAATCCTAAAAGGTGAGTTGCCTATGGAGGTTTCTGACTTAGAGGATGAGGTCCAAGGACTTCATGCAAGGGAGATGCGCATTGAGGAGGAGATTAACGGAATCACCGAATTCATTGAACAGAAGAAGAAGGCAATGGCAGATTCACAGGAACTCATAAAAAAATATGAGAAACAAAGTGATAATGTTAAAAACAGCAGGGAATTCGAAGCAATTAATAAAGAACTTGAGACACAAACACTCGATGCTAAATTAGCAGAGAGGCACATTAAAGATGCGAACGAAGAGATTTCAGAAAAAGCCAGGGTGTTAGAGTCCGCTAAAAAAAATATAGCTAATAAAGAAGCCAATCTAAAAGTTAAGAAAAGTGAGCTAGATAAAATCATTGCTGAAACTGATAAGGAAGAAAAAGAATACAAGTCATTGGCTGAAAAAGCGCGTACAGCTGCAGATCCAAGGCTTCTTGCATCATTTGACAGAATCAGAAACAACTTTCGCAATGGATTGGCAGTTGTTTCAGTTGTAAGAGATGCATGTGGAGGTTGTTTCAATTCAATACCGCCACAACGTCAAAGTGAAATACGTCAACACAAAAAAATCATCGTTTGCGAAAACTGTGGAAGAATTCTTGTTGAAGAAGAAATCACTGAAAAATAAAATAAATTCTAAAATATTAAAAGGCGACCTAGTACTACTTGGTCGCCTTTTTCGTTACAATACAGCCGTAAATTTCTTGTAAAGCAGAAACACAAACAGCTTCTATGGTTTTCGCAATTCCAATTTCATAAATACAAAACAGCTGCATTTCTTGTTTATCAATAGTACATTCAAACTTTCTTATAATGTTCAATACTTCATTTGAGATGGTGTAATCGAAATGTATTTCATATTTCACTTCGATTTGTTTTCTAACAATAGGTATTAGTTGAAGTGCCATTGAAGATGAACTCTTGTAAGCATTAATCAGACCGGGTATGCCTAACAAAGTTCCACCGAAATAGCGTAATACAATTACACATACATTGGTAAGTTCTTTTGAATCAATTTGTCCCATAATGGGCCTTCCAGCAGACCCGGCGGGTTCGCCAGCATCAGACACCCTGTATGTTTGACCATCAGTACCAATGCGATATGCAAAACAAAAATGTGAAGCTTTCGAATGTTCTTTTTTCAGTTGCTGCAATATTACCTTAAATCCTTCGATTGAATCAATCGGAAATGCGCAGGCAATAAATTTGCTTCCCCTATCGGAAAATGTTGCAGTACCTTGCTTTTCAATTGTATTATAATGATCAGATTCAATCATTGCTATTTGCTAAATATTATTAGTTGAGTAATGCTATTTTATAAAAAGACATGCAATGAATGCAATATCAATAGTTTAATAAAAAAAACAATTTCTCGGTTTATACCCTTTGATAAATACTGAATGAGTTGCAACAAAGTTAAATGATTTACATTTGGATGTGAGAATTAAAGAAGCCCATCAGCATCTTATAAAATCAATACACCCACTCTATGAAAGCAGGGAAGCCAAATCAATTGCCGACTGGGTAATTGAAGACCTCACTGGCATGACCAGGTCGGGGATCCTTATACATCATGATGAAGAGCTCAAAGAGGAGCAAGAAAAAAAATTACAACAATATACTGTAGAGCTTATTCACGGAAGACCTGTTCAATATGTACTATCAAATGCTTGGTTTATGGGTCAACCTTTTTTTGTTGACGAACGCGTTTTAATTCCAAGACCAGAGACCGAAGAGTTGGTTGGATTGGTGAAATTAATTTACAAACACAGTTTGGAAACAAATGAAAAGATGTTGCTAGCCGATATCGGAACAGGAAGTGGCTGCATTGCTATTTCTGTGAAAACCATTTTTCCAGCTTTTGAAATTTGGGGCATTGACAAAAGTGAAGGTGCCCTAGAAGTGGCATCAATAAATGCAACAAAGTTAAATGCAACAATACTCCTCGAAAAAAATGATATTTTGAATGACGCTGATGATGAGATGCTTCCTGTCTTCGATATCATCGTAAGCAATCCTCCATACATTCCACTGAAAGATAAAAGTGAATTGGAACCAGTTGTATTGAATCACGAGCCGCATCTTGCTTTATTTGTAACCGATGAAGATCCACTTGAATTTTACAAAGGCATTCTTTCCTTTTCAAATAACCACCTAACGAGGGGTGGTATGATTTTTTTTGAAACACATGCAGAATATGCTAATGAAGTTGCATCCCTTATGGAGGCGTTTGATTTCGAAAATGTAGAAATC
>CAMBGO010000008.1 GCA_945866165.1 Chitinophaga pinensis
CCAGTAGATAAGACAAGATTACGATAGGGATTACCTTCATAAGCAATCCTATTTCTAGTATACAACCAAGGAAGATGAACTGGGGCATTACCAGCAACTGATTGAAGATAAACATCCATGTACCAATTCCAATGCTTGGACAACTTGAAAACCTTATTGAACCCTAGTCTTACAAAATTAAACAAGGATGAAGACTGTTTAACCTTGTTATAATCTTCTATAAAAGTATAATTACTTACCAAATAATAATCAAATGTAAGTTTTGCCTTCAATGGATTCAAATACAGAAAGGCATTTATATTGCTAACGTTTTCAGAATTGATCGAGCGATTAAACTTAATTGGAAATACACTTGAGTCAGTAAAAAGATAGGAAGGAGTTCTATTTATATTCTGGAAACCCAATTCGAAAAACCCAATTTTTTTTCCAAGATTGGTTTGTAATTTTGCTTGTACCATGTAATTCCCTGCATCTCTTCCGGCAGGAAAAATCTCCCCATATAGCAACATATCCCATTTCTTGTTTTTGGTTCTATTCCTATATTCCCCATGAGCCACTAAATTGAAAAACGAATTATTTAGTCTGCCCGTATCAACAGAATAACTAGTATAGGCGGCCCCTGCCTTAAAAAACTGTAAGGGGTTTCTGGGATCAGGAAACTGAATGATTGAAAAATCATTTTTCAAAATGCCCGTCTTTTGGTTATAATCCAGAATTCTAGGCACTCTATTGATATCATAATTATCCTTATAAAAAGAAGGGGCATTGCTAGCTAGTTCATCATAAAACTTGAAATTATAAGATTGGTTCAAAAGGGTATGTTCAAACCTTAATCTCGGAAAAAAAAGATATACAACTGTTGAATCGGTTTTCAAAGAATCTTTTTTACCTACATCATATTGTTGTCTAAATAAAATTTGCTTATCTACATAACGATTTCCAGTTTTCAATTTTACATTGAAAAAATTTCGGGTAACAAACTCATCTGATGCGATATTTGTAGGCAAATTGAAGCGATCATTGTAAGTGTCATTCTCACTCAAGATAAGGCTATCATACTTCAATCCTCCATTCTCAGAACTTTGCAAGGCATTTGAAAGCAGAATTAAATATGCGTGATACCTTTTCTTTTTAGAAGTAAAATCAGAATTAAGCCTGATATTATTGTGATTTGTATTTTGCGAATTAAAAATACCAGGGGCATTAATCAAACGGTAGTTTACAACAAAATTCCAATCTGGAGTTATATTCTGAGTATGAATTAAATCAATATTTTGTTCTGCCTTGCTGGCAATCATGAAACCCAATTGAGTATATGGCTTAGTAGTATTCATGAATTTTGTATCCTCAATGGTAAATCTATATGGGTCAAATGCATGAAATCCATGATCCCATCCTGGAGCACGCATTGGGGAAAACAACATTGATCTTGTCGCATTACCATTATTCCCTAAGTATATATACTCCGACTTGAGTGGAACCCTTTTGAAATAGTCATTAATTGATGAATCAAATCCAGAATACCGAGCAGTATCAAGATATCTAAATCGAACATTAACTGAGTCATCTGCAAAATTTCTTTTCTCAAATTTTAATGAATCGCTTTCTGATTTTTTATTTTTTTCACCTGAACGCTCATCAGATCTTGAAGAAGACCTACTGCCTGATCTTGAAGCATTTCTAATTTGAGCCTTTGCAATGCCAATAAAAACGAATTGAAAAAAAAATAATATCAAAAACGAATAGGTCCAGCGATGACAAATCAATAATATATATTTTTTGTGAACCATTTTCATTACTAGGATGCAGATTTTATTTTCTCAATTATTCCCTTAAATACCAATGCTAAATTAGGTGCCGCATCCTTGGCTGCATCCAATACATCAGCATGTGTAATAACATTTTCCTCTTCTCTAATTCCTATATCTGTAATTACACTCAAAGCAAAAACTGTCATGCCACAATGAACTGCAGTAATCACCTCTTGCACCGTACTCATTCCAACGGCATCAGCCCCTAATGTTCGAATCAATTTATATTCTGCCCGGGTCTCGAATGTTGGTCCTGTTACACCAAAGTATACACCCTCTTTTAATTCAATTCCTAAAGACGATGCAACTTCGTAACCTATTTTAATGAATGCCTTTGAATAAGGTTCACTCATGTCTGGAAAACGCAGTCCTAATTCAGCAAAATTTTTACCGAGTAAAGGGTTAACAATTGCAAAACTTATATGGTCTTTTATCATCATTAAATCGCCCACATTAAAGTTGGCATTAACCCCACCAGCTGCATTTGAAATAAGTAACATATCTACCCCGAGATTCTTCAAAACCCTAATTGGAAATACTACTTCATTCGGAGTGTATCCTTCATAATAATGAAATCTACCTGACATTACAACAAGATTGACTCCTCCCATCTCACCAACTATTAATTTTCCGCTATGCCCTTCTACTGTTGAAACCGGGAAATGGGGAATATCAGCATAGTTTATCTCCAGATCAACTTTCATAAAATCTACAAAGCCGTTCAATCCACTACCCAATATCACCCCAATTTTTGGGGAGCCTGAATAAAGGGATTTTATATAGCTCGAAGCAGCTTTAATATGGTCTAGGACACTCATTTTCCTACTTTATCGCAAAGATATGTTCTTTGGAGAGTTTTCAAGTGAAATAAGGGAATTTAGCAGATTATTGCATCACATTAATATTAGTATATTACAAGTTATAAAAACAAATAAAAAATTAATTCAACATAAAATGACAGAGAAAAAAATATTGCTTTATGGGGCGAACGGATATACGGGTAAACTAATAGCAAAGCTTGCTACAGATTATTCATTGAGCCCAACACTTGCAGGAAGAAATCATAGAGAAATTAAAGAACTTGCCGATTCACTTAAATTACCTTTTGAAATTATAGATTTAAATGACACCGTAAAGCTTGATGAAATTATAACCCAACACTCTATTGTTATTCATGCAGCAGGTCCATTTAGCAAAACAGCCAAAGCAATGGTAGAATCTTGTATAAGAAACCATGTACATTATACCGACATCAATGGAGATATTAGTTGCTTCGAATTGGTAAAAAAATACAATCAAGATGCGATAGATAGTAATTGCATGCTCATGCCTGGCGTTGGATTCGATGTTGTACCAACAGACTGCATTGCCAAACTTTTACATCAACAAATGCCAGATGCAATAGACCTGAAAATTGCATTCGCGTCTGTGGGGAGCAGTGTGTCACATGGAACAGCAACAACAATGGCTGAGAAATTAGGAGAAAAAGGCGCGAAAAGGATAAATGGGAAAATAGTTAGGGTTCCATTAGGACTAAATAGCATGCAGGTCGATTTTGGTAAGAAAAAATTTTTTTGCATGAGCATTCCGTGGGGTGATATTTCCACCGCTTTTCATACAACTGGAATTCAAAATATAGAAACATTTACTGCAGTCAAACCATCACTTTTTAAACAACTCAGATTTCAAGGTCTTTTTAATTGGCTTTTAAGAACCCAAGTTGTAAGAAAAATAATTAAACAAAAAATCGATCAAAGACCTGCCGGGCCCGATGAGAATATGCTAAAAAACGGAAAATGCCTTGTTTGGGGTCAGGTAAAAAATCAGAAGGGTGATACGAAAGAAGCAAGATTGTCTGGACCTGAAGGATACTCATTTACAGCACATGCAGCATTGATTATTGCCAAAGAAATTGTCAATGGCAACTGGCAAAAAGGATATCAAACACCAGCAGGTTTATACGGCTATGAGCTAGCAAACAGCGTGCCAGGCGTTTCAATTACACTTGAATAAGTTTGATCAAAACCAACAACAATCTATACTTTATAGATATATTTACAACAAAATTAAAGAGCATGAAATACCTTATTTTTTTGGCCTTAACTATAATTACCGGAAACAGCTTTTCGCAGGAAAACAAAAAAGATAAGGATTTTTATGAAATGCGTATCTATGAATTCCATTCTGCTGATCAACAAAAACTCATTGACGGGTTTATTTCAACAGCATTGATACCATATTTACATTCAAAGAAAATTTATAAGATCGGAGCTTTCACAGCACTGGCAAATGATACTGCCAAGATTAAAAAAATATTTGTTCTGATCCCATATAAAAAACTCGCAGACATTCCTTCAATAAACAAATCAATGTTTGCGGATAAAAATGTTTTGTTGAATGGCGAAGCCTATCTTAACGCTACAAGCGAAAATCCTTCTTACGATAGAATGATGTCTATTATTATGGAAGGTTTTCGTTTTTCGCCAACCCTAACTCCGCCTTCTTTATCTAATTCAATCGCAGAAAAAGTATATGAATTAAGAAGCTATGAAAGTGCAAGCGAAAAAAAATATTGGAAAAAAGTAGAAATGTTTAATGAAGGAGGAGAAATTCCACTATTTGCCAGACTCGGATTCAATGCGGTGTTTTATGCCGAGGTGATCAGTGGGCCCTCAATGCCAAACTTGATGTATATGACAAGCTTTGAAAGTATGGCCTCAAGGGATGAGCATTGGAAATCTTTTTCAAATGATCCTGAATGGAAAAAACTCTCCTCACTGAAAGAATACGAAAAAACAGTTTCAAAAAATAACATTACCTTTTTGAAAGCGACCTCCTATTCTGAGTATTAAACCAAAACGGCAAATCATATTGATCTGTGATAAAAAAATAGGATGCCGTTAAAAGATTATTACCAAATACTTCAACTGGAATCAGGCGCAGATCAAGTTGCCATTAAAAAAGCCTATAGAAAACTTGCTCTGATATACCATCCAGACAGGTCCGCTAAAACGCAAGATGACGGAGATTTATTTAGGGAAATCAAAGAAGCGTATGAGGTACTTTCAAATCCATCAAAAAGAGAACAGTACCATTATGATCGATGGCTGCAACAATCAATGGGATCAAAATTACAAGGCTATCATAATGCTTGCCAGATTTACCAATTGATTCTTGAGTCAGAAAAATATTTAACTGGAATTGATAAATTTAAAATAAACGATTATGCCCTACTAAGCATATTGCTAAACTTATTCAGTATGCCCCGGATTCAAGCTATCATAGCAGAAAAAAATCCAGATCTAGAAAAAAATACCATTATGATGGCAATGAAAATGGGGGGGATGCTAAAAAGTGACTGTGAAATACAATTTAAAGAGAGAATGAGCGTGCTTGCGAATACGTACCCATCAATAAATTCCAGTTGGGAAAAGAATATTAATAATAAAATAACATCTGAACGAAAATCAATATATATCATTCCTGTTTTATTACTAATCGCAATCGGACTTTGTATGATATTTTATTTTTTGGGAAAGTAGATAACCGAAAAACATCCTGCACTAAACACTTACCCATTCTTGCTGTTTGAACGATTATAAAGTACCTTTGCAAAATGCATTATGTCACAGTAGAAGATATTGGTAAGTCTTATGGAATTAAACCTCTTTTTAATAATATAACCTTTCACATAAACGAAGGAGATAAAATTGCATTAATAGCAAGAAATGGCTCTGGGAAATCAACCTTACTTCGTATTCTGGCAGGATCAGATCAGGCAGATATTGGAAAAGTTTGGATTAACAAAGGAGTAAATACAGTTTTATTTGAACAAGATCCTCAATTCAGCGAATCAAGTAGCATTCTAGATAACATATTCTCCCACAATCATCCAATCATCAATGCAATAAAAAAATTTGAAGCTGCTGAAGATGCAAATGATCCAGAAAAAATGACAGAAGCTTTGATTGGAATGGAAGAATATAATGCGTGGGACTTCGATGCTAAAGTGAAACAGATTCTAACAAAACTAAATGTACACAACCTTGACCAACCCGTAGGAAGCCTGAGTGGCGGCCAACGCAAAAGAGTGGCGCTTGCTAGAACACTTATTGATATTGGATTTGAAAATGGCCATTGTCTCCTCATCATGGATGAGCCTACAAATCACTTAGATGTAGAAATGGTAGAATGGTTGGAACATTATATTGATAAGGAAAAAATTACACTTTTATTGGTAACCCATGATCGATATTTTCTAGACGCAGTATGTACTGAAATTTGGGAATTAGATAATAGTAAGATTTATGTTTATAAAGGAGACTACCAAAACTACGTTGAAAAAAAGGCTGCTAGGGTTGAAAGTGAAATCGCAACGATAGACAAAGCAAAAAATACTTTCCGAAAAGAACTGGAATGGATGAGAAAACAGCCTAAAGCCAGAACAACCAAATCAAAAAGTAGACAAGATAACTTTTATGAAATAGAAAAAGTTGCAAAACAGAAAATAGAAGACAGACAAGTAGATCTACAAATGAAAATGAGTAGGCTCGGTGGGAAGATTGCAGAATTCAAAAAAGTATACAAGAAATTTGGAGAAAAAATCATTCTGTCCGGATTCGACTACACATTGAAAAAAGGCGAAAGGATTGGAATAATTGGAAAGAATGGCGCGGGCAAGTCAACATTTGTAAATATTCTACAAGGTATTGAAGAGCCCGACAGTGGTAAGGTAAATATTGGTGAGACCATTGTTTTTGGAAACTATTCACAGCAGGGACTTGAGATCAAAAAAGATATGCGTGTTATTGAATTTGTCAAAAACATCGCAGAACATTTTCCATTGGCGAATGGCGATACACTAAGTGCTTCACAGTTCCTTGAATTATTTCTATTCTCACCAGACCAACAATATGGATACATCAGTAAATTAAGTGGAGGAGAAAAGAGAAGATTGCACTTATTGAGCATACTTTTCAAGAACCCAAATTTTCTTGTGCTAGATGAACCAACAAACGACCTTGATCTTCCAACGTTATCCGTTCTCGAAAATTTTCTGATGGATTTTCCAGGCTGTTTGATTATAATCAGCCATGATAGGTACTTTATGGACCGTATCGTTGACCACCTTTTTGTTTTCGAAGGCAATGGAGTTATTCGTGATTTCCCCGGAAACTATGCTGAATACAGAGAAGAACAGTCCGGAAAAGAAATTGACACTGAAAAAATAAAATCTCAAATTATTTCAACGAAAGAGATAGCAGTTAAGCCAATATCTGAAAAAAGAAAACCAAGCTTTAATGAAAAACGTGAATTTGAAATGCTTGAAAAGGAAATTAAAGATTTAAATAAAGAGAAAACAACTATCACATTAAAACTTTCAGATAGTAAGCTCGAGTATGCTGAAATAGAAAAACTTTCAACTAAATTTAAGGACATCTCTTTAATCATAGATGAAAAAGAACTCAGGTGGCTTGAGTTAAGTGATCTTTTCTAAAAAAAAGGCAAGACAAATTTTCAGTCAATGAAGATGAGCATTTGAACAGAATGGTGAATCAGCATTTAATTTTTATACTCCCTCATTCCCCTTATAAGCAGCTCTTTCTAATCTGTCATTAATTGCAAGCCCAATTCCAATTGCTGGAACCCGTTCCGCGATAATGATATCAATTTCTGACTCATCCATTTTACGTAATGCTTTAAAAAGCATTGAAGCAGCATCATCAAGATTACCAGAATAAGAAAGAACAATTTCTTCCGCTGGATTTAATTCAGTGTACGATTTTTGAAATGAAATAATTCCGATTTTTTGATCGCTAAACCTAACTGAAAGTTCATTAATATTTCCTAAGTAAAAAGGCTTAGAAGTTGCATAATGACTTTTTAGTTGCCCCGGAGCAGATGGAGAAGCATGTGAAAGCGCCATTTCAACTTTTTTGCCAGATACCATTTGGATTTGTTCTATTGTAATGGCCCCCAATCGGTGAATCTGAAGCACTCCTTCATTTATTCCAACAATTGTTGATTCTAACCCTACTGTACATTCGCCACCATCAAGAATGTAAGGAATCAGGCCATTCAAATTTTTTTGTACATGAATTGCAGTTACAGGACTAACATAACCAGAGGGGTTGGCACTTGGTGCAGCCAATGGAAAATTCAAATCTGATAACAGCTTTAATGTAAGCGGATGATCAGGAATTCGTATTGCTACATTAATGCTTCCTGCAGTTACAAGTTCTGGAACGGTAGAATTTTTTGGAAGCAAATATGTTATTGGTCCTGGTGAAAAGGCTTTAATCAATTTTTCAATTATTGGAGGAATATCAATAACCAAATTTCGCATTTGATCAACATTGGCAACATGTAAAATCAAAGGATTGAACTGAGGACGATTTTTAACCGCATAAATTTTTAACACAGCAGATTCGCTGAATCCATTCGCAGCAAGTCCATACACTGTTTCGGTTGGGACTGAAACAAGTTCACCATCCTTAAGAAGGATACTTGCTTTTTCAATATCTGTACCAATTTCAGTTTTTTGCATAAAAAAAGTCCCGATTAGATCGGGACAAATTTAATTCAGTTTTTGATCAATCAGGCTTCTGTTTTCTCAATCAGCTGAGTTCCTTCTTTTATGGAAAAGGCGATTTTTTGGTTTTCTTTATCGAGGTATGCCAACATAACATCACCTGCCTTAATATTCATATTCAAAATTTCTTCTGCCAAGGGATCCTCAAGGTATTTTTGAATAGCTCTATGCAGGGGCCTTGCACCAAATTGTTGATCATACCCTTTTTCAGCAATGAAATCTTTTGCTTCTGCAGTTAACTCCAATGAGAATCCGAGTGCAGTGAGCCTTTTAGCAACACCCTTCATCAAAATATCAATGATTTCAAATATATGCTGCTTCTCTAGTGAATTGAAGATAATAACATCATCAACCCTATTTAAGAATTCTGGTGAGAAGGTCCTTTTAAGAGCCTTTTCTATTACTGCCTTATTTGCTTCTTCGGCATTTGCCTGTCTTGCACTTGTTGCAAATCCAACACCTTCACCAAAATCCTTTAATTGACGCACCCCTATATTTGATGTCATAATAATGAGCGTATTCTTGAAATCAATTTTTCTGCCCAATCCATCAGTAAGTTGTCCATCATCCAATACTTGCAATAAAATATTATAAATATCAGGATGTGCTTTTTCTATTTCGTCTAATAAAATAACTGAATATGGTTTTCTTCTAACACGTTCAGTTAATTGACCACCTTCTTCATATCCAACATATCCTGGAGGAGCTCCAATCAAACGACTAACTGTAAATTTTTCCATGTATTCACTCATGTCAATTCTTATGAGTGAATCTTCTGAATCAAACATGTACCTAGAGAGTGCTCGAGCCAACTCTGTTTTACCAACACCAGTTGGCCCCAAGAAAATAAACGTTCCAATAGGTTTTTTAGGATCTTTCAATCCAACGCGATTTCGTTGAATGGCCTTAACAACCTTGCCAATTGCATCATCTTGGCCAACAACCATTGCCTTCATATCCTTACCCATGTTCCTCAACTTCTCCGTTTCAGCCTGCACCATTCTCTTTACAGGAATGCCAGTCATCATACTTACAACTTCAGCAATATCTTCCTCAGAAATTGGGAAACGCTTATGCTTAGATTCTTCTTCCCACTTTACTTTTGCTGATTCAAGCTCTTCTTGTAACCTCTTTTCATTATCACGTAAACTAGCAGCCTCTTCAAAACGCTGGCTCTTAACAACCTTATTCTTTTCCAGCTTTATATCTTCAATTTTTTTCTCTAGGTCTATAATCTCTTCAGGAACATTGATGTTCTTGAGGTGAACCCTTGCTCCAACCTCATCTAGCACATCGATTGCTTTATCTGGTAAAAGTCTATCAGTCATGTATCGGTCACTCAACTTCACACAAGAGTCAATTGCATCACTAGAATAATCAACATTGTGGTATTCTTCATAACGCGATTTGATATTATTCAATATTTGAATGGTTTCTTCAACAGAAGGTGGCTCAATCAACACTTTTTGAAATCTCCTGTCCAATGCCCCATCTTTTTCAATATGCATTCTATACTCATCCAATGTTGAAGCACCAATACACTGTAGTTCTCCCCTCGACAAGGCGGGCTTGAAGATATTAGACGCGTCCAATGATCCACTTGCTCCACCAGCTCCAACAATAGTATGAATCTCATCAATGAAAAGAATAACGTCCCTGTTTTTTTCAAGTTCAGTCATTATTGCTTTCATCCTCTCTTCAAATTGTCCACGATATTTTGTTCCAGCAACCAAGGCAGCAAGGTCAAGTGAAACAACGCGTTTATCAAATAACACACGAGATACCTTTCGCTGAACAATCCTCAAAGCCAATCCTTCCACGATTGCTGTTTTACCAACTCCGGGCTCACCAATGAGAATAGGGTTATTCTTTTTTCTTCTTGAAAGAATTTGCGATACCCGTTCGATTTCTTTTTCTCTACCAACGATTGGATCAAGAGTACCAGATTCAGCCAGTTTAGTTATATCTCTTCCGAAATTATCTAACACAGGTGTTTTACTCTTACCGGCACCCTGTGTCTGCTTTGGTTTTTGCTGTCCAGGCTTTCTCTCTTCGTCAAACTCTTCTTCAGGCTCATCAGAAAATTCACTCTTTACATCATTGCTTTTTACTGAACCCAACTCATTTCTAAATAGGTCATAGTCAACATCAAATTGATTTAATATTTGAGTGGCGATATTTTCTTTATTTTTTAAAATAGAAAGCAAAAGATGTTCGGTCTCAACAGTAGGGCTTTTAAGAGTCTTCGCTTCAAGCACAGTCACTCGTATTACTTTTTCGGCCTGACGTGTTAGAGGAAGGCTATTGATATTTTGTATGTTTTTACCCGACTTATCTTTTACAGCCATTTCAACTTCTTTTCTTAATTCATAAAGATCTACATTCAATGCCTGCAAGACTTTTAACGCAGTATTCTCACCCTCACGAATGACGCCAAGTAAGAGGTGCTCTGTTCCAATAAAATCATTACCCAGTCTGAGGGCTTCCTCACGGCTATAAGAAATGATTTCTTTGACTTGGGCTGAAAAATTATTATCCATAGAAGCTGAATTTTAATGGTTTGGAGCTACACAATGATAACGAATAATTCTGATTATGAATTCTGATATTCCTCATCTTTATTTCAAAGTTTGAGAATTAACCAGTCTTAAACAATTTGGTATCTTTGCTGCTTTAATACAAGATTTCTTAACTAACTGACACTAGATGAACTTCAAAATTGATACCAAGGATGCCTTTTATGTCATTTATCTAAACACACCCGAATTTACTGCAAAATTGGCAGAAGAACTAGTAGAAGAAGTTACAAAAAGTCAAAAAGAGATGACTAAAAGCCTTGTGTTGAATTTAGAGATTGTTACATCAATCGAGAAGAGTGCTATTGAATCTTTAAACAACTTATATGGAAACACTACAGAAAAAAGAAAATCATTTGTCCTTTGTTGCATGAATCAACATGTAAAAGAGTCTTTTTTCAATGCCAACCTGCTTGAAAAAATAAACTATACTCCTACAGAATCAGAAGCATGGGATATTGTGCAGATGGAGGAAATCGAACGAGAATTGGACACCGATTTTGAATAAAGACACCATACAAATATGCTAGCCCTTACCATTCTTGGAAACAACTCTGCACTATCGTTCAAAAATAGGCATCAAACTGCCCAAATTCTCACTACCAATGACCAGCTATTTCTGATTGATTGTGGAGAATCCACCCAAATACAGATGCAGCGCTACCAAATCAAAAAAAATAGGATAAACCATATTTTCATTTCACACTTACATGGCGATCATTATTTTGGACTACCTGGATTATTGAATTCATATGGCCTCACCAATAGAATAGAACCATTACATTTATATGGTCCACCGCAATTAATTGAAATTATTGAGCTAATGCAAAAGGTTTCAGATTCAACATTTGGATATGAACTTATTTTTCATCCGCTCAGAAAAGCAGAAGCGATATTAGATCTTCCAGCATTAACCGTTTCATGCTTTCCGGTTTCTCACCGAATACCATGCTGGGGCTTTTCATTTCAAGAAAAAAGAAAGCCGAGGAAAATTGATATAGAAAAAGTCGACTATTATCGAATTAGTAAAAATTCACTTACCGCCATAAAAAATGGAGAGGATGTTTTGAATGAATTAGGAGAATTAATATTAAATGAAAAAATAACTACTGAAGGGATGCCACCTACTTCCTATGCATATTGTGCAGACACACTTTATGATGAATCTATCATCCCTTTTATTGAAGGTGTAGATCTTTTATACCACGAAACTACTTATTTGGATGAGGAAAGGGAGAAGGCAGCGCAACGATTCCATTCAACTGGCATTCAGGCTGCCACCATTGCAACTAAAGCCAATGCCAAGAAACTGTTGATTGGTCATTTTAGTAGCAAATATGAGAATCTCGACTTATTTGAAATTGAGGCAAAAACAATATTTAAAAATACATCTGTCACAGTTGAAGGAACAACCTATCTTATTGACAAACCGCTCAGATAGAATTCAACAATTCGGTAATTTTCATTTTCGAGTCAGCACCTACACCCACAACAGGCAACCTAAATGTTTCTTTTACAATTCCCATCAGTGAAAGATATGCTTTAACACCACTTGGACTTCCTTCAAGAAACAAAGTATTAATAATTGGTAATATTTTTTCATGCGCTTCCCTCGCCTCGTTAAACTTTCCTTCCAAGCAAAGATCTATCATGTCTGAATACTGCTTTGGATAGGCATTTGCAACAACTGAAATAACTCCAATTGCGCCACAAGCAATGAGTGGCAAAGCGAGTCCATCGTCACCAGATATCACTTCAAACCCCTGGGGTTTTTCAGCAATGATTTGCATAATCTGTTCCATATTACCTGAGGCTTCCTTGGTAGCAATGATATTATTACATTCTCTTGCAATGCGCAATGTTGTTGCAGCGCTAACATTCATACCCGTTCTTCCTGGAACATTATACATAATTACGGGCAAGGGCGCTGCTTCAGCAATTGCTTTATAGTGCTGAAATAAACCCTCGGAATTGGGCTTATTGTAATAAGGACTAACTGAGAGAATGGCGCAATAGCCCGACAAGCTAAGCTCCTTCATGGATGCGATTACTTCTCGGGTATCATTACCACCAATGCCAGCAACAAGCTTAACCCTATTGTTGGTATAGTTATTTACCAATTGTAGTAACTTGTTTTTTTCTTCTTTAGAAACCGTGGCGGTTTCACCTGTTGTACCGAGTACAACCAAGTAATCCACTCCCCCAACAATCAGGTGGTTAACCAACACTTCCAATGCGGTATTATCTATTTCTCCATTTTCAAGAAAGGGTGTAACGATTGCTACACCAGTACCTGATAGAAAATGTTTTGCCATCTTATATTTTTAACATCAAACTTTGTTTTCTTCCCAGAATCCCATTTTGGAAAATTTATCTATTCGCTGTTCAATCCTTTTATCAGGATCGAGACTTTTTAGTTCATCCATTGCAAGTATAATTTTTTTCTTAACCAAATCAGCAGCTTCGTCATAATCCCAATGAGCCCCGCCAAGTGGTTCAGGTATAATGCCATCGACCAATCCAAAATCGAGCATATGTTTTGAGGTAAGCTTTAATTCTTCAGCAGCTTTTTCTTTATGATCCCAACTTCTCCATAAAATCGAGCTGCAACTTTCTGGAGAAATTACAGTGTACCAAGTATTTTCCATCATGTACACTTTGTCACCTACACCAATGCCCATTGCGCCGCCACTTGCTCCTTCACCGATGATAATACAAACCACTGGAACCCGAAGCTGGAGCATTTCAAAGATATTTCGAGCAATCGCTTCACCCTGTCCTCTTTCTTCGGCTTCAATTCCTGGATATGCACCTGGAGTATCTACAAGTGTAATGATGGGCTTATTGAATTTCTCAGCTAATTTCATTAAACGAAGCGCTTTTCGGTAACCTTCGGGATTGGCCATACCAAAATTTCTTATCTGGCGCATTTTGGTATTACTGCCTTTCTGCTGTCCGAGTATCATGACTGTTTGGCCATCAATTTGTCCAAATCCGCCTACGATGGCTTTGTCATCCTTGAAGTTTCTATCGCCGTGAAGCTCGACAAAATTGGTGCAAATTCTGTCAATGTAATTAAGGGTATAAGGCCTATCAGGGTGGCGACTAAGTTGTACGCGTTGCCAACTGGTAAGAGATTGTGTGATGTCCCGTTTTTTATCAATTATTTTTCCTTCTAGTTGCTGAATTGATTCAGAGAGGTCTAATTTGTTTTTTGAAGCTGTTATTTTTAATTGTTCTATTTGATCATAGAGATCTTTAATAGGCTTCTCAAAATCGATGTATTGACGGGCATTTAATTCTGGCATGAGTTCAAGTTATATCACTTAAGTGGCCAAAGGTACGAATTGAGGATTTTTTTAGCAATTTTGGTACATAAAAGATAAAATTACTATCTTCGCTGCCCCGAAACAAGAACAGTATCTTGAATTGGTTTGGATCGGTAGTTCAGTTGGTTAGAATGCCGCCCTGTCACGGTCCCGGCCAAGCCGGGACGGGTTCGATAAAGGCGGATGTGAAATAAAAATTATTGGTCTTTACTTTTTTCAAAAGGTAAAGGCTCAAATAGAAAGTTGGATCGGTAGTTCAGTTGGTTAGAATGCCGCCCTGTCACGGCGGAGGTCGCGGGTTCGAGTCCCGTCCGGTCCGCTAGAAGCCCTTCATTAATGAGGGGCTTTTTTAATGATTTTATGTATTACGTTTATATCATAAAAAGTTTATCCAAAGGAATATATTACAAGGGAGTTACTGAGAATTTTGAAAGAAGGTTAGAACAACATAATCTCGGACTTTCAACTTATACCTCAAATGCTATTCCTTGGGAATTAGTTTATCTGGAAGTTCATGAAACAAAACGAGATGCTTTGATTCGGGAAAAGAAACTAAAAAAGAATAAAACAGTCTACATAGAATGGTTAATTGAGCAGCCAACAAACCTACTAAAAAAATAAGCCGCCCGGTCACGGTCCCGGCTCAGCCGGGACGGGTTCCCCGTCCGGTACGCAAAAGCCTGGTTTTATTACCGAACTTTTTGCATTTAGGTACCTGTGTCATCTTCAATAGGAATGGAAAATACCTTGTTAGGGAATATTGAATTAATTTCATGTAATATTTCCTCTTTAAAAATGCATGAACAAATAGAAGTTTCCGTTTTATTATCTTTCTACAACACAGAATTTGATTTATTGAAAAGGGCCATTAGCTCATTAGTTAAACAGGATTTCAAACAATTTGAACTTTTGATTATCAATGACGGAAGTGAAGTGGATCTTAAAGAAAAACTCAACTCTTATTTAGTTGCAAGCGAAATACCCTATCGATATTTTCAACATGAAAATATTGGCCAGTCATTTTCGATAAATGAATTAATCTCTTTATGCAACGGTAAATACATTACCATATTAGATGCTGATGATGAATACAAAACAAATCATCTCAGCGCATGTTTGAATGAAATGAAATATTCAGATCTTATAGCTTCAACATCAGAAACAATTGTAGACAATGAAGAAGATTACTATGTAGTTGATAAAAATAATCCAAATAATAAAATTCACGTTGACGACTGTATTCTTTTTGCTACCCTTTTTGGCAAAAAAGAAATCTTTGAAAAATTTCCCTTCAAAAAAATGTATTCTGCAGACTCGACTTTTTTTGAAGCTGCATCTATGGATTTTACTGTAAAAAAAGTCGAACTCAAAACTTATATATATTATCGAAATAACCCAAGTAGCATTTGTTCAACCTATAAAAAAGAATTGAAAAAGCTTACCAAATAATGAGGATTTCAATTCAAAATGTAAATGTTGTATTAGCTGGGACGGAGGTGCTAAATGATGTTTCGATTGAAATGTATCCAAACGAACATTGGGCATTCATTGGGGAATCCGGATCAGGCAAAAGCATGCTTGCAAAAGCGATTTCAAAAAAAATTTATTTCAGCGGAAGTATAGAAATTACTAACGCTTTAGAGCAAAACCATCATGTCAATGTGGAATTAATTGAACAACAGCATCGGTTCAAAAACAAGCAAAATACCAACCAGTTTTACTATCAACAACGGTTCAATTCTGCCGATTCGGAAGAAACCATCACTGTTCGGCAAGAATTAAATCAAATTTCAAAAAATGAATCTACAATACAAACTTGGTCAAAAATATTTTCAATAGAGAAACTCCTTGAAAAATCGCTCCTATTGCTTTCAAATGGAGAAAACAAAAGATTGCAATTGACAAAGGCAATGTTAAAGAATCCTGATCTACTCATACTAGATAATCCTTTTGTAGGTCTTGATAAATCAGGCAGAGAAGAACTTGCAATGGCTTTAGACATGATTACAGAAAAAGGAGTTAAACTAATTATTATTGCGCAGGAAAAAGATCTTCCAAAATGCATATCACATGTTGCAGTATTAAGAGATGGTAGAATTATAGAGTGCAGGCCTCCAATTAGAAAAAATTCAATCCCCCCAATTAAAAACAATATCCTATTAAACCTTGATTATGCTGCTGAGTTTAGCAGCAAGGAAACCTTTCCTTTTACTACCGCGATTAAGATGGTTAATGTAAATGTCATCTATAACAATACTCCTATTTTGAAAAATATTAATTGGGAGGTCAATAAAGGTGAAAAATGGGTATTGAATGGCGCTAACGGCTCTGGTAAATCTACCTTACTAAGCCTTGTCAATGCTGATAACCCACAGGCCTATGCAAACGAAATTTATATTTTTGACAGAAAAAAAGGATCTGGAGAGTCAATATGGGACATCAAAAAAAATATTGGTTTTGTATCTCCAGAGTTACATCTATACTTTGATAAAGGAATTACTTGTTTTCAAACAATTGCATCCGGACTCTTTGACACAATTGGTTTATTTAGAAAAATTAATGAAAAACATCAGAAATTGGTAGCAAATTGGTTAAAAATGCTCCATTTAGAGGATTTTAGCACCAAAACTCTTCAAACCCTTCCACTAGGAAAACAGCGATTGGTCCTACTGGCAAGGGCCCTTGTAAAAAACCCGGCTTTACTCTTGTTGGATGAACCATGCCAGGGACTTGACCAACGCCAAACCGAACAAATGTTGCAAATCATAGATGCTATTTGTGATAATCCTGAAATTACGTTGGTTTATACAAGCCACTATGCTAATGAATGGCCAAACTGCATTAATAAGCAACTAACATTGGATAATGGGAAAATATTAAAAGAAACGAAGTGAAATACTGAATAAATTGATAAGTTCCGACTAACATATAGCATAAAATGACGGTTGGAGATAACAAAATAATCTACCATGACAAAGGTTCATTTCTTAACAATTTCGTAATACGTCAGTTCGAGCTTAAACACACGTAAACAGCATCTTTGCAAGTAGGCTTAAACATAAAAGTTAGCCCAAGAAAACATAATTTTAGGATATCATATATAGAAATTGAAAATCTTTAATTTATTCTCCAATGGCAACAAATTCATTTTTTAAAATTTTTCTTCCAAAAGACAGGATTTTTTACAGCCTTTTTGAAGGGGTTGCTGAAACCGTTCATGAAATGGCAATTAGTCTTGTTGAAATGGTTCACGAAGTCAGTGAAGACAAAAGAGCTAGCATACAAGCGCATATAGAAAACTTAGAACATAAAAATGATGATGCCACGCATGATATTTTTACTGAGTTAGGAAGAAATTTTATCACCCCGTTTGACAGAGAAGACATACATGCTCTTGCAACCGCATTGGATGATATTGCAGATTACATACATGCGTCTGCAAAAAAGATCAGCTTTTATCATATCAACCCGAATGATACTGGAATTCATAAATTAACAGACTTGGTGTTACAAAGTACTGTTGAAATCAAAAAGGCAGTGCTCGGACTTCGTGATATGAAAAATTTACGCGAAATGATATCAGCATTAATCAAAATTAACAGTATTGAAAATCAAGCAGATGATGTTTTCGACATGAGTATAGAAATGCTTTTTAATAATGAAAATGATTTCAAGGAAGTTATTAAGAAAAGAGAAGTTTATCAAGTGTTGGAAATAGCAACAGATAAAAGTGAAGATGCCGCGAATGTAATAGAATCAATCATTATCAAATATTCTTAAAAGAGATAGCACAACGTCATCTAACAAATAACAAATGTCTCTACTAATAATCATCATTATTCTTGCACTCGTTTTTGACTACATTAATGGTTTTCATGACGCTGCAAATTCAATAGCCACAGTAGTTTCCACAAAGGTACTCACTCCATTTCAGGCAGTTTTGTGGGCAGCATTGTTCAACATTGTTGCATATTGGATTTTTAAAGACCATGCTGTTGCAAATACCATAAGCAAAACTGTCTTTAAAGAATATATAACACTTCAAGTTATTCTTGCTGGTTTGATTGCTGCCATCTTTTGGAACCTGCTAACCTGGTGGTATGGTATCCCCTCCTCTTCCTCCCATACACTTATCGGTGGATTTGCTGGTGCCGCAATTACGCATGCAGTATTGACAGAAGGACTAGATCTATCTTGGAGCAAGGTGGTGGACAACCAAACCATCTTAAAAACAGTTTTATTCATATTTTTTGCGCCATTGATCGGTATGGTAATTTCTATCTTTATTACGATAGTCACGATATACAGAAATATCTGGATTCGATTTTTGATAATTACAATCGCTACACTTATTACGGTTTTTATTTTTGATAGGTTTGAGAAAAGTAAAATGGATGAAGGCCTTGTCAAGTTCATTAAACTTGATAAATACAAGGCAGATTTCCAAAATGCTGAAGAATCCTTAAAAGACAATGAGAAGGATTCATCATTAATCATATCTTTCAAATCGGCTGAGATTAAACTTGATAAAGCGCAAAAAATATACGAAGAATTAGCACCGCTCGTAAACCAATATGATAAGATTGGGGCAGATTCAATATCAAGCTATGCCTACCAAAATGGACTTCTAAAAGAAATTGAAATCAGTAAACTAAAAGATGAAGTTAGGAATGCTAATAATTATCTAATTCTTGAATCCGTTTCAGTTGATAACAAGGAAAAAAGGGAGGCTTTTGATATCGCAAAAGTTGAAACTGAAAAATACAAAGAGCCTCTAAAAAAACTACTAAGTAAAGAAATTACGATTGATAGTGCAATTGTAGCAATGAATATTATTTTTCCAATAGATCCCAAAAATATTGAATCCATAAAATTAAAAATCGAAAAATTTGATATTAAAAAATCATTCAAGAAAGATATTGATAAATACGAAAACCACGGAATCGTATGGGGAATTGTACTAACTGCTTTATTATTCATGCTGATATATTTATATGTAGAAAAAATAAAAACCCCTACGGCCTATTCTGTTGCAAACATGTTTAAGAAACTACAGCTTTTCAGTTCTGCAGCTTTCAGCATTGGTCATGGTGGAAATGATGCACAAAAAGTAATGGGCATAATTGGTGCAGCATTGATTGCTTCAGGAAGTATTCAGGATTTCAGTCAACTCCCTAATTGGGTTCCTATAGCATGTTACCTGGCAATTGGACTAGGAACTATGAGTGGTGGATGGAAAATTGTAAAAACAATGGGTACAAAGATTACCAAAGTGACGCCACTTGAAGGTGTCGCTGCGGAAACGGCTGGTGCATTCACGTTGTTTTTTACCGGACAAATGGGAATTCCAGTATCAACAACACATACTATAACTGGTTCAATAATTGGAGTTGGAGCAACCAAAAGACTTAGTGCAGTTAGGTGGGGAGTTACCTCGTCGCTTATCGTGGCATGGATCCTTACAATACCGGTGAGTGCATTATTAGCAGCATTAATCTATTGGATAACAACTTTTATATTCTAAAAAGCCCGTAGAATAAATTTCTAGGTATTACTTTCTTTTAACCTTGAAAGAATAAGATAAAGTAGTAGCGAAAATATGATACTGTCGCTTGTAACTCTTCGCATAATCTGGCCGGTTGATATAAAACAGTTCAAGCTGAATGTATTTTTTTATATCATAACGAAATCCAACTTGATGTCTATAATTATCAATGCGGAAGCCAGGTGAAAGAGAATAAATTGGTTCAGTAGACAATACCAAGTATGTTTTTTTAATCAGAGGAATCCTTCCTCGTACCCTTGCCCGAAGAAAATGATCTTTATCTGTTTCCTTTATTGGATCATCAAAATCTTGAACTTGATTCTGGTATAAGAACCTAAGATCTGATTTAATTTTATTTACATTAAAATCAATGTCCAGTCCGGTACTTAACCGATTATATGTCCCCTTAAGAACTTGAGAAAGTCGGTACTCAACCAAAATGGATAGTGGTTTAATTACCTGCTTTTTTACACCAATAGAATAATATGAGCCATTGTAACTAGTAATATTATTGTTCATTCTTACTTGATATGAGAAATCAATATCCCATTTTTTAGGAAGATCTACCTCAACATTTGCACCAAACCAACCTTGTATATCAACAGGATCAGCCCTGGTAGCTTGAGATTTAACAAGCTGAAATGAAAATAAAAAAAAAGCAAATAGAATGAGATTAGTTTTGATCATAATAAATCCTGATTATGGCACTGTCTTTTAGATAATCAATTTCACCAATTTCAATATGGTTAATAGTAAATCCAGTTCTTCTTTCTAATTCTGTTTTCAATTCAGCTCGTTTTGCAGGATGCACCAAGTCTGCACGGTCAAAAGTAATCTGCATACAAGACCTGTTTTTTAGCATTAGGCCAGACTCTAATAGAAAAGTAACTAAAACAATAAATCCTATTATTAGAAACAATACAATAAAGGACCCACTACTTACAGCTGTAATCAATCCAATTGCAATACATAAAAAAAGGTAAGTCATATCTCTGGCAGAAATACCTTCTGTCCGATATCGCAGCATAGAAAAAATTGCAAATAAACCAAAAGCTGCTCCAGTGCTCATTTCTGCCTTATTCAGTAAATAGCTAATAAAAAAAACAATTAAATTGAATGAGAAAAAAGTTAAAAAAAGATCTGTTCGCCTATATTTTTTTAAATAGACAAGGCGCACAAGAAATAGAATAGCTAAAAGATCGATAATCAACTTTACAGAAAGTGCTGAAAAAAGAGAAATTTCACTTTCGCCAATAATAGCTTGAAGTATTTCCATATTATTCTAAAATTTTTTTAACTTTTTTTAGAAGGGGCATAAAATTATTCTTTTTTAAGGAAGAATCAATACTGAACAATCCAAAACAATATTTACTAAACGAAACTGTTGGTATTTTCATCTCATTCATAATCAGATTGAAAAAAGATCGATTATGATACAGTCCCTTGCTTTCAACTATAACGATCTTATCAAATTTAAAATGACGTTCATTAAAATTAACTCGATATGAAAAATCAAAAGTGATTTTTTCACTCATGTTTTTATCATAAAGGGTCACTCTATCAAAAAAAACCTTTAGTTTCTCAACAAGAGGTAATTGTAATCCGCCAACCTCATCTAAAAATGAATTATAATTTTCGATAGAAAATGTTGAAATATTAATTTCTTTTCGCTCCTTATAAGTAAATCCTTTATTATCCTTTCTTTTTATTTCCAGAAAACTTGTACCATCCTCATAAGTCCTAGTACGTACTTTTTTTCTATTTAATTTACCATTATGATGATCTAAATAAAAAAGAAACTCCTCTGTATCATAATAATTTGTTTTATAAGTCGAGAAAGACTTTCCTTGCTTCTCGAGTATTTGATACGCTCCTTTTAACTTTTGAAATATCTCTGGAATAGACTCCTGATTAATGATATACTTTAGGTCTTTTCGATTAGAAAGAAGTAAATCACTTGGGAGTTGAGCATAGTCTAATTTTGAAAACCCAATATCAATATCGTTAATAAATGAATTCACTGATTTAATATAGCTTTCAAGTTATACATAAAATTGAAATTTATACGTTCTCATAATGATAAACCTTGCGAAAAATTTAGCTAAAACAAAAAGGGCCATCCATAGGATGGCCCTTGATTTATATTTAGGATTTTAATATCAATTATCGAATTTCAATTCTAAACCTAATCCACGAAGTTCATGAACTAGTACATTGAATGATTCAGGAATTCCGGCCTTTGGTACATTATCACCTTTAACAATGGCTTCGTATGTTTTTGCCCTACCAATGATATCATCAGATTTAAGCGTAAGCAATTCCTGAAGTATGTTTGATGCACCATATGCTTCCAATGCCCATACTTCCATTTCACCAAAACGCTGACCTCCGAATTGTGCTTTACCTCCCAATGGTTGTTGGGTAATAAGGCTATATGGACCAATTGAACGTGCGTGCATTTTATCATCAACCATGTGATGTAACTTTAGCATGTAGATAATGCCCACAGTAGCTTTCTGGTGGAATCTGTCGCCTGTTTCTCCATCATAAAGGTACGTATGCCCGTAGTCAGGCAATTCAGCCTTTTTAATCAAAGAATTGATTTCATCAACAGTTGCTCCATCAAAAATTGGCGTTGAAAACTTCAAACCAAGTTTTTCACCGGCCCATCCTAAAATTGTTTCGTAGATCTGACCCAAGTTCATACGAGAAGGTACACCGAGTGGATTCAATACAATATCAACGGGAGTTCCATCTTCTAAGAAAGGCATGTCTTCAGCCCTTACAATCTTAGCAACAATACCTTTATTACCGTGACGACCAGCCATTTTATCACCTACTTTAAGCTTACGCTTAACAGCAAGATATACTTTAGCTAACTTCAATACTCCAGCAGGAAGTTCATCTCCAATAGAGATATTGAATTTTTCACGCTTGTATCTACCAAGTTCCTCATTGTATCTGATACTGTAATTATGCAACAAGGTATTGATTGAATGATCAACATCAGCATCGCTAGTCCAACCTAATGGATTGATGTTTTGATAGTCAATACCAACTAAAACCTTCGCATTGAACTTAGAGCCTTTAGGTATAATAACCTCTCCAAAATTGTTAGAGACACCTGAAGACGTCTTGTCTTTCAACAAAGTCTGCAATTTATTTACCAAAAGATCCAGGATATCCTTTTCATTTTGGATATGTATTGCTTCCAGTTTTTCAATGGCAGCTTTCTCCTTTGACTTTGAATTCTTGTCTTTCTTAGCACGTTGGAATAGTTTCTTTCCAATAACCACACCTTCAGTTCCGCTTGGAGCTTTAAGTGATGCATCTTTAGCATCACCTGCCTTGTCACCAAATATTGCGCGTAATAGCTTCTCTTCAGGAGTAGGATCACTTTCGCCTTTTGGTGTGATTTTTCCAATCAGTATGTCACCTTCTTTAACTTGTGCGCCAATTCTGATGATTCCGTATTGGTCTAAATCTTTTGTCGCTTCTTCTGATACGTTTGGAATATCTGGAGTTAGTTCTTCTTCGCCCAACTTTGTATCACGTACTTCAAGTTCAAATTCAGAAATGTGTATTGAAGTGAATAAATCTTCGCTAACAACTTTTTCATTTATAACGATGGCATCCTCAAAATTATATCCTTTCCATGGCATGAATACCACTTTAAGATTTCTTCCAAGTGCAAGTTCACCATTCTTAACAGCATATCCTTCGGTAAGAAAATCACCGTTCTTTACACGTTGTCCTTTAGAAACTGCAGGCCTA
>CAMBGO010000009.1 GCA_945866165.1 Chitinophaga pinensis
AGAATCACTTCTGCAGACATCGCTCATCACCTTAATGAGATTTCCCAAAAGGAATCCATCAAGGCTGAAAATGCAGCACTGCAGGTGATTGCACAAAAATCTGAAGGCTGTATGCGTGATGCGCTAAGCATGCTCGACAAAATTGTAAGTTTCACCAATGCTTCACTCACTTATGCCAATACCCTTGAGCACCTCAATGTATTAGATGAAGATTATTTTTTCAAATTCCTAGATGCTTTTGAAAAAGAGGAGCTCCCAGTTGTGCTTACTTTATTTGATGAAATTGATAAGAAAGGATTTGAAGGCGACATGTTCCTGAATAACTTTTCAGAATTTTTTAGAAATCTACTTGTCTCTAAAGATCCAAGATCAGCTAGCATTATCAATACTGTTGAGGAATTCAAACAAAAATATAGCAAGAAAGCAGCATCTATTTCATCAGCATATCTTATTGGTGCACTTAATATTCTCAATGATGCTGAAATTGGATATAAACAATCAAGGAATAAGCGACTTCATATTGAATTTCACCTGATCAGATTAACCCATCTTACTCAAGCTGTGACCCTTTTGTCTGAAGGCTCGATAAATAAAAAAAAACAACTTGATGACGTAAAGCCTGTTGCATATAGAAATATCCGTTTTACTGAATTCAAATCACGGGCTATAAAAAAAGACAACAAAGAAGAATCTCCTACAGAGGAAACTGAAGAGAAAAAGGAATCTTTGACACCAACAGCCTTTTTAAAAATTGATGAAACATTAATAAAAGAAAAAGAAGCCAAGCAGCAAGTCGTCAATGAACAAGAGCAACAGACAACAGCTCCCATCGGATTGGGTGCCCTCAAAAAAATCAGGGAACAGATTCAAAATAAAAAACAAGAACAAGGAATAACTCATACCCTTACTTACGATAAATTAAAAGAGAATTGGGACGAATACCTTTCGTTGCTTCAACAAAAAAACCAGGTAACAAGTCATAGTAATCTGAGCTTAGCAACCTTGAATATTAGAGATGACCAACATTTTGAAATTGTTTCAACATCAAGAATTCAACAACAATTCATTGAAAATGAAAGAATCCCTCTGTTATCCTACCTGCATGAAAAATTTAATAACAGAAAGATTCAAATGCAAATCATTCTTGATCAGGGTAACGAAGATGCAAATCAGTCATCGGAGCAAACACTTTCACAAAAGGACCAATACCTTAAAATGATTAGTTTGTACCCCATGGTAAAAGAGCTGAAAGACAAGCTAAACCTGGATCTAGATTACTAATATTCCACCTACATTCCACGCTAGTTGCCGATTTCGAATTCTTTGAACTGCTCCGCATTGGATTTCCCCTTTTTGATGTAATTTCGGCCTTCAAAATCTTTAATAACCAAAACGAAAATCGGTTATGGCAGAAGTGATCAGAATGCCGCTCCTCAGTGATACAATGACGGAAGGCAAGATCGTGAAATGGAACAAAAAAGTTGGCGACCTAGTAAAGGCTGACGACTCTATTGCAGATGTGGAAACCGACAAGGCTACCATGGACGTTGTGGGTTATGCAGATGGCACCTTGCTATATATTGGATTGAATGAAGGTGAGGCCGCCAAAGTAAATGACATTATTGCAATCATTGGAAAACCAGGTGAGGATATTCAGTCATATTTAAAAAATGAAACCGCACCTGCCGAAAAACCTATAGCAACGGCAACAGCACCATCACTGCAAACAGCACCTACAAACTCTATTACACCCGAACAACTTGGTGTAACTGTTATCAGGATGCCATTGTTAAGTGATACCATGACCTCCGGTAAAATTGTTCAATGGAATAAGAAAGTTGGAGAAAAAGTAAAAAGTGATGACAACCTTGTAGATGTTGAAACCGATAAAGCTACGATGGAAGTAGTAGGTTATACTGAAGGAACACTACTTCATATTGGCGTTAAAGATGGTGAATCTGCAAACGTTAATGATATCATTGCAATAATAGGAAAGGAAGGAACTGATATAAGTGGACTGCTGGTTTCACTCAACAACCCTACAACAACAGCACCACCAGCTACCCCTCCAGCACAAACTCAACTACCCGCCCAAGAAACTCCAAAGACAGCTGCCATTGAGCCTCTAGTTTCAATCGAAGTTTCAGACAGCAGGCTAAAAGTATCTCCTCTGGCAAAAATGATTGCCAAGGAAAAAGGAATAGACCTCAAACAAGTAGTTGGAACCGGTGATAGTGGAAGGATTACAAAAAAAGACATTGACGGATTCAACCCATCAACATCAACCAGTGCACAATCAATGCCTGCTAGAACATTTGTTGCAGGTAAAGAAAGCAGTTATGATACACAACTCACTTCAATGCGAAAAACCATCGCAAGAAGACTAGGAGAAAGCATGTTCACAGCACCACATTTCTATCTCAGGATGGAAATTAATATGGATAATGCAATGAGCATTAGAACACAATTAAATGAAATTAGTCCTTCAAAAATTTCATTCCAAGACATGCTAATCAAAGCATGTGCGCTTTCACTAAAAAAACACCCAGCGGTTAATAGTAGCTGGATGGGAGAATTCATCAGAACATATGACCATGTTCATATTGGTTCAGCTATCGCACTCCCAGAAGGATTGATAGTTCCTGTTATCAAATTTGCAGATCAAAAAAGCCTTTCGGATATTTCAGCAGAATCAAAAGAACTGTACGACAAAGCAAGAAATAAAAAAATACAGCCACAAGATTTCACAGGAAATACTTTCACTATCTCTAATCTTGGAATGATGGATATTGATGATTTCACAGCCATCATCAACCCTCCAGATAGCTGCATCCTTGCCGTTGGAAAAATTAAAGAGATAGTAATTAAAAAGGGTGATGGATTTACCACCACCAATGTGATGAAACTAACCTTGAGTTGTGACCACAGAAGTGTTGATGGCGCTGTAGGTGCAGCATTCCTTCAAACATTGAAAAAATACATGGAGAATCCAGTACGAATGCTGGTTTGACAATAAAAAAATGAAAGTCGGTTTAATACCGACTTTTTTTATTTCATTTTATGAATACAAAAAAAACATTGGTGCTAGGCGCCTCCTCGAATCCTGAACAATATAGCCACATGGCTGTAAAAAAGCTTATTGCTGCAGGGCACCCTGTAGAAGCTATTGGAAAATCTCCCATCAATATAGATGGCATTCAGGTTGAAACCGATAAACTAGCATTTGAAAACATACACACTGTAACACTCTACCTCAATCCTCAACGGCAGGAAGAATACGAAAGCTATATTATATCACTCCACCCATCACGCATCATCTTTAACCCAGGCGCAGAAAATGAACCGTTTAAGGCACTGGCAGAAAAAGAAGGTATCGAAACCATCAATGCCTGCACCCTCGTATTGTTATCCACTGGAGCATATTAACTATCTACTAGCATCACAACAAAAATCTACTGCTCATTAAGGAGTATTTCAAATGACTTCATCCATTGAAGCTTCTGCTTATCTTTGTGGCATGATGGAAAAGCAGGTTAGGGTTCGTTTTGCACCTAGTCCGACAGGTGGACTGCACTTAGGTGGTGTAAGAACAGCATTGTATAATTATCTCTTCGCAAAAAAACATGGAGGCACTTTCATCCTTCGAATAGAAGATACCGACCAAGGAAGGTATGTGGAAGGTGCTGAACAATATATTATTGACAGTTTAGAATGGTGTGGTATAGGACCAGATGAAGGTCCGCACAAAGGCGGATCCATGGGTCCATATAGACAAAGTGAAAGAAAGGAACGTTATCTAAAGCATGCTGAAAAGCTTGTAGCTGATGGTGTTGCATACTATGCTTTTGATACAACGCAAGAACTTGAAGAGATGAGGGAAAAGTTTAAATCAGAACAAAACCCTTCTCCACAATACAATGCATCGATTAGAATGGAAATGAAAAATTCCATTTCACTTCCTCCAGAAGAAGTTGAGAAGCTCATCATAGAAGGAATGCCATACGTAATTAGAATCAAGGTTCCAGCTTCAACAAATGTTACATTAAATGATATGATCAGAGGTGAAGTAACATTCAATACTGATCAATTAGACGATAAGGTTTTGCTCAAAGCTGATGGAATGCCTACATATCACTTGGCCGTTGTGGTTGATGACTATGAAATGAAGATCAGTCATGCTTTCCGTGGAGAGGAATGGCTACCCTCCGCGCCTATTCATGTGCTATTATGGGAATACCTTGGCTGGAAAAATGACATGCCTAAATGGGCTCATCTTCCCTTGATACTAAAGCCCGATGGGAAAGGCAAGTTAAGCAAACGCGATGGCGACAAGCTTGGCTTTCCGGTTTTTGCAATGGATTGGAAAGATCCAAAAACTGGAGAAACCACAAAGGGTTTCAAAAAAATGGGATTTCTTCCAGAAGCATTCATTAATATGTTGGCTTTGCTTGGATGGAATGATGGAAGCAATGAAGAAGTGGCAGATATTGTGCAGCTTACAGAGAGATTTACCATTGAGCGAATACACAAAGGGGGTGCTAAATTTGATTTTGAAAAAGCAAAGTGGTTCAATGGAGAATGGATCAAACGAAGTAGCGATGCATATTTACTTCCTCTTGTAAAAACGATTCTATTTGAAAAAGGCATTCAGGCAAATGATGAAAAAACCTTGATGCTCATTGGGTTGGTAAAGGAAAGATGCCAATTATTACAAGATTTTCATGCACAAACTTCTTACTTTTTTGAATCACCTAAGGTGATAGATTCATCTTCTGTAAAACCAAAATGGGATGACAAGAAAAATAATTTTTTTACTGCCTGGAAAAAAACAATTGCTGACCTTGGTGAATGGACGACTGAACAAATAGAAAATTCATTTAAGCTGGATGCTGGAAAACATGAGTTGAAGACCGGAGAACTACAACTACCTTTACGAATCATGCTTGTAGGTGGAAAATTTGGACCCCCTGTTTTTGAAATAGCACAAAATATCGGGAAAGAAGAAACGATAAAAAGGATTGAGTTTGGAATAAAATCAATTAATGAACTTTCCTAACAATATAGTATGAATACCATTCAAGCAAACAGACCATTACGCATCTTGATTGCCAAAGTTGGATTGGATGGGCACGACCGTGGGGCAAAAGTAATAGCAACTTCCCTACGCGATGCAGGAATGGAAGTGATTTATACTGGATTAAGACAAACTCCTGAAATGGTTGTGAATGCTGCACTGCAAGAAGATGTTGATGCAATTGGGATCAGTATATTATCCGGCGCCCACATGACTGTCTTCACAAAGGTCATTACATTGATGAAAGAAAAAAAGATGAATGATGTATTGCTCACAGGCGGGGGTATCATTCCAGAAAACGATCGAAAAGCACTTGAAGAGATGGGAGTAGGAACACTGTTTCCACCAGGCACCCCATCAAAAACAATCGCAAGTTATATTAGAGAATGGGTTTCAAAAAACAGGTCATTTTAATTTTTCAATATGCAGGATAATAAAATAGTACAATGCGAAGTTGCAGATGGAATGATGATAATCACAATCAACAGACCTGAAAAACTCAATGCGCTAAATGAAGATGTATTGAATGAATTGAATGAAGCCATCATATTACTAAATAAAGAAGATTCAATTAAAGGAGCAATCATAACCGGGGCAGGTGAAAAAGCATTTGTTGCTGGTGCAGACATTGCAGGATTTTTAAAAGCCCCCAATGAAAGTGGAAAATTATTAGCACAAAAAGGGCAGGCAATTTTCTTAAGCATAGAACAATCTACCAAGCCAATTATAGCTGCCATAAATGGGTATGCATTGGGGGGAGGTTGTGAACTGGCAATGAGCTGTCATTTTCGCACAGCATCTGAAAATGCAAAATTCGGACAACCAGAAATCAACCTTGGTATTATCCCCGGATATGGCGGCACTCAACGCTTGCCGAAAATAATTGGTAAAGGAAGGGCCATGGAAATGATCATGACAGGAAAAACAATAGATTCAGCTGAAGCCTTTTCGATTGGATTAATCAATCATGTCTGTAAGCAAGAAGAGTTAATGAGCTATACTACAAGCATCTTGAAAACAATCATTGAAAAATCCACCATTGCGATTGCTCAAATAATTAAATCAATAAATGCAAGCGAAGGCGATGAAGTAGTTGGATATGAAACAGAAGCGATCTGCTTTGGGGAGGCTTTCAAAACAGATGATATGAAAGAGGGGGTAACTGCATTTCTTGAAAAAAGAAAACCGGTTTTCAAAAAATAGTTCAATAGCAATTCAACAACTCAAAAAGCAATATCACTAACTTTATAAGATTAAACCAACTACATGGAATACAGGATTGAAAAAGATACTATGGGAGAAGTGAAAGTGCCGGTTGATGCAATCTATGGTGCACAAACCCAGCGCAGCATTGACAATTTCAAAATTGCACAAGACATCAACAGGATGCCCAAGGAAATCATATATGCATTTGCCTATCTAAAAAAAGCTGCTGCCATAACAAATTTTGAAGCAGGTATTCTTGATGAAGAAAAATCAATTCTTATCGGTGAAGTGTGTGACGAAATTTTAGAAGGCACATTGAATGACGCATTCCCACTCGTTGTTTGGCAAACTGGTAGCGGAACACAAAGTAATATGAATGTAAATGAGGTTGTTGCTTATAGGGGTCATGTAAAAAAGGGTGGATCGTTAACTGATAAGGATAAATTTCTTCATCCAAATGATGATGTAAACAAATCACAATCATCCAACGATACTTTCCCAACTGCAATGCATATAGCAGCCTATAAAATGTTGGTTGAAATAACCATCCCTGGAATTGAGAAACTGAGAAATACCCTTGCAGCAAAAAGCAAAGACTACATGCATGTAGTGAAAATAGGAAGGACGCATTTTATGGATGCTACGCCATTGACGCTCGGACAAGAATTCAGTGGCTATGTTTCACAATTAGACCATGGCATCAAAGCCATCAAAAATACATTATCACATCTCTCAGAACTTGCATTGGGTGGAACTGCAGTAGGAACAGGAATTAACACGCCAAACGGATATGCAGAAAATGTTGCAAAGCACATTGCAACACTTACTGGCCTTCCCTTTATTACAGCTGAAAATAAATTTGAGGCACTTGCTGCGCATGATGCCATTGTTGAAGCACATGGTGCTTTAAAAACAGTTGCAGTAAGCCTTATGAAAATCGCCAATGACATACGCATGCTTTCATCAGGACCCCGCAGTGGAATTGGTGAAATATTTATTCCTGACAATGAACCAGGATCTTCAATCATGCCAGGAAAAGTAAATCCAACACAATGTGAAGCACTCACCATGATTGCAGCACAAGTAATGGGAAATGATGTTGCGATTGGAATCGGTGGTGCTACAGGTCATTTTGAATTAAATGTGTTCAAACCAGTAATGATCTATAATTTCCTTCACAGTGCTAGGTTAATTGGTGATGGTTGTGTAAGCTTTAATGATAAATGCGCAATTGGAATCGAGCCGCTTTTTGAGAATATCGATAAACACCTGAATAATTCATTGATGTTGGTAACAGCACTCAATACCAAAATAGGTTATTACAAGGCGGCTGAAATTGCTCAAAAAGCACACAAAGAAGGAACTACATTAAAAGTAATGGCTGTAAAGCTAGGGTACTTAACAGAGGAAGAATTTGATGCATGGGTCATACCATCAGACATGGTTGGAAAAATTAAGTAATACTTATAAGGCTAGCCCAAGTCAATTTCGGTATCATCCCCAATGTTCAAGGTTCTTGTCTCACCCTTAATTTCGGTATCACATCCAATCAAAGAATCATGCAATACCACATCGTAGAGTTTGGCAAATGAACCAACCATGGATTCTTTTACAATAGAATATTGTATCAATGCCTTTTCGCCAATTGAAACATGTGGACCAATAATGGAATTCCGAATTTCACATCCTGCGCCAATACTTACAGGTGGTATGATGATGGTGTTCTCAAATGAATGATCCTCGCTAATAACACCACCCCATTTCTTCAATAAGGTTGCATTGCTTTCTAACATGGTTTCCTTTTTCCCACAATCAAACCAATTAGATACCTTAAATGTCTTGAACCTAATGCCTTGTGAGACCATGCAATCCAATGCCTTGGTTAAACCAAAATCAGCCTGACCGCCGTCTTTACTTGAACCAATATTTTCGAGGCAGTCAAAAAGAAATTTTGAATCTGTGATTTTATAAATACCAACCAATGCATTGTTCGACTTTGGAATCTGAGGTTTCTCTATCAACCTAGTTACATTATGTTCTTCGTCGGTTTCTGCTACACCAAAATCCCTAGGATCATCAACGCGTTTAACAGCCAATACTGACCCCTCTTCATTTAAAAATTCAGCAATATTATATTCACAAATGGTATCGCCAAGAACAATCAACACATCATCACCTGCAACAGCCTTCTTGCACAAGAATACTGCATGCCCTAGACCATTTCGTTCGTTTTGGTGAATAAATCTAATATTAAGATGGTCGTAATGTTCTTTTACATAATCCTGTATCTTATCACCCAAATAACCCACAACCAATACAAACTCGTTAATACCAGCATCAACCAACTGGTCGATAATGATACCTAACACTGGTTTTCCTGCCAATGGCATCAAGGCCTTGGGCTGTGTATATGTGTGCGGCCGTAATTTTGTTCCTGCACCTGCAACGGGAATAATTGCTTTCATGTATGAAAATTGACTAGGTGAAAATAGCGAAAAAGCATGTAAGAATTTCGTTGAATGATTTAGGCATTTTACAACTCATCGCTGGCTTGCAATCAACAAATTTAAATCGGTAAATTTGAGGTTGAAACGCTCACTGAGGTGGAAATTGGTGAGCGCACCTTTAAACATATAAATTCCATTTCGAATATTAAGTTGATGCCAAACAAGTTTCTCTAGTCCACCCTCATCACTAATTCTCAATAGCAATGGCATCAACACATTGCTAATAGCCTGTGAAGCTGTTCTAGCAAATCCAGACGGAATATTTGGAACACCATAATGTATAACATCAAATTTTTTAATCACGGGCCATTCATGTGAAGTAACTTCTGATGTTTCAAAACAACCTCCACGATCGATGCTAACATCTACTATTACACTGCCAGGCCTCATCATAGAAACCATTTCCTCTGTAACAACCATAGGGGTTCTGCCACTTGAAGAAGAAAGAGCACCAACTGCAACATCGCAAGTCTTTAATTGCTTTGCAATGATCTTAGGCTCAAGAACAGAAGTCCACAACCTCACTCCAATATTATTTTGCAGTCGTTTCAATTTATAAATATTGTTATCAAAAACTTTCACGCTTGCACCAACAGCCAAGGCCGTTCTTGCAGCATATTCACCAACAATACCAGCACCTATGATGATTACTTTTGTAGGAGGTATACCTGAAATACCACCTAACAATACCCCTCGTCCATTATTTGCACTACCAAGATATTGACCTGCGATTAGCATTACAGCACTTCCTGCAATTTCACTCATGCTTCTTACAATCGGATTGTGCCCAGATTCGTCTTTTAGGTTTTCAAAAGAAAGTGCCGTGATCCTTTTTTCCATCATCTTTTCCAGAATATGGGTTTTCATAACTGGAAGATGAATGGGCGAAATGATGGTTTGTCCAACATTCAGTAAAGGCAACTCATTATCTGATACTGGTGCCGACTTTACTATTAAATCATTTTTAAAAAGTTCTTTTTTGTCATGCACAATTTCAGCTCCTGCATCAGCATAATCACTATCAGAAAAATGTGATCCCTCACCGGCCTTGTGTTCAACAGAAACACAGTGGCCATTTGAAACAAGTATGCCTACTGCATCCGGAGTCAGTGCAATCCTATTTTCCTGAAAGGCATTCTCTTTCGGTATGGCGATTGATAGCGCAGAAGAAAATGGCTTAATATCCAAGGTTTCTTCTAATGTTTCATAATTGAATCCAGAACTAACAAAAGGCTTCTTTGAGGTCATCTTTACTTTCTTTTGGTAGGTTATATTTTATTTAAGAATCTTAATTAATCGATTCCCTGATTCTGTATGCGAAAGAAATACTTTCAGCGTTTGTAAAGGCAATAGTTTTTCAATACGCTCAGGCCACTCAACAAAACAAAATCCATCTACATCGAAGCACTCTTCTATTCCCGCTTCTCTTGCTTCCTCCAGGTCTTTTATTCGGTAAGCATCAATATGAAAAATCCGCTTTTGATTTCCGTCTTCAAGATAGGCATATTCATTGACTAGAGAAAAGGTAGGACTTCCAACAACATCCTCAACGCCGAGCAAACCACACAGACAGCTTATCAGAGTTGTTTTACCAGACCCCAATTCGCCGGAAAAAGCAATAACCTTGAAGCCATTCATTTGATTTAACAAATCATTGGATATAGCGTTCATATCAGCAAGACCAAATACCTTTTCCTGTATTTCCATACATTACAAAGATAGTATGATTAATCTTTTTATCCATTTGCATTGATATGTTTCAGGTCTAATAAATTGGAAGCAATATCAATCATGACTTTTATGATTTTTTAAAATAATTAATCAGGTCATAATTAGTAATTTTGCAATATGGAAAAAGTACACTGGAAGGTTGAAGGAATGACTTGTGCAAATTGTGCGCTAACCATCAACAAGTATTTGGAAAAAAAAGGTATGCAAAACATCAAGATCAATCCCATTGATGGTGATGTGTCGTTTGAGGAAATTGAAAATACACCCAAAGAAATTTTAAAAAAAGACATACACGACCTCGGATACGAAGTGGTTGATGATATAAAAGATACCAATAAAAAAAAGGCATATTTTCTTTCAACTCAAATAGGTCGCTTTTTATTCTGTCTCCCTTTCACATTGATTCTTATGCTTCACATGCTGGATCGATGGATTCATTTACATTGGCTAATGAACCCTTGGCTTCAATTAGCATTGTGTACGCCAGTCTATTTCATTGGCATGTCATTTTTTGGTAAGAGTGCATACAAAAGCCTCAGAAACGGTATGCCAAACATGAATGTGCTAATTACCATTGGAGCATCAGCGGCTTTTATTTATAGTTTGATTGGTGCCTTGATGGGACTTGGCGGGGAATATCTTTTTTATGAAACAGCAGCAACCATCATCACCCTTGTATTTCTTGGTAATTACATGGAGGATGCTTCTATACAATCAACACAAAGAGCACTTAAGTCATTGGTGAAATCGCAAAAGCTAATGGCTAACATGATAGCCTTTGATGAACATCACCAAGAAGTAATACTACCCATCGAAAACACCCAATTAAAGGTTGGAGATCTTGTGCTGATTAGAAGCGGTGAGCAAGTGCCAATAGATTGTAAAATACTATGGGGTGAAGCACATATAAATGAATCGTTGTTAACTGGCGAAAGCATCCCCGTGCACAAAAAAAATAAGGATGCCTTAATCGGAGGAAGCATTGTTGAATCAGGCCAAATTAAAGCGCAGGTAACAGCCACTGGCGATGATACTGTTCTTTCAGGAATATTAAACCTGGTAAAACAGGCCCAGGGTGAAAAACCGCCTATTCAATTTTTAGCCGATAAAATAAGTGCGATTTTTGTACCCGTTGTGTTGGTTATTACACTGATTACATTCACTGCAAATTTTATTTACCTTGATAATTTCACTGATGCGATGATGAGAAGCATCGCAGTATTGGTGATTGCCTGTCCTTGCGCCATGGGCTTGGCTACACCCGCAGCGATTGCAGTAGGATTAGGAAGGGCTGCCAGATCAGGCATCCTGTTTAGAAATGCAAAGAGTTTAGAAAATTTCAGGACAATCAAACAAGTGGTATTTGATAAGACTGGCACGCTAACAACAGGCTTATTCACCATTTCAGATTATAAATATGTTGACATTGACGAACCTGAATTTAAATCAATCGTCTTTTCAATGGAAAAATATTCCACCCATCCCATAGCAAAATGTATATCGGCTTCATTTAAAACCAAAGAAGAAGTTAGATGGAAAAGCATTGAAGAGGTAAAAGGCATTGGCATGAAAAGTGAGGATAAAAATGGAAATGTTTATTGGGCAGGTTCATTTAAAATAGCAATGGATCTAACTACTGAAGCCAATCACAATGTTTATGTACTAAAAAACAATAAACTTATTGGATGGATTGATGTAGAAGATGAACTGAGGGCTGAAGCGAAAGAAATTATTCAATATCTCAAAAGCAAGCAGATCAAGACAATCTTGCTTAGTGGTGACCGCCAGGAAAAATGTGATTTTATTGCAAATCAACTTGGCATCGACGAAGTGATTGCAGAACAAAGTCCTGAACAAAAACTTGAAAAAATTGATTTACTAAACAAGATTACACCCACTGCCATGGTAGGAGATGGCATTAATGATGCACCGGCCTTGGCAAAAGCAACCATCGGAATTTCATTGAGTGAAGCATCTCAAATTGCCATCCAAAGCGCACAGGTAGTACTAATGAATCAAGGAATCAAAAAACTACCACTTGCACTAGGATTAGGTAGGCATACCTATATCACCATTAAACAAAATCTCTTTTGGGCTTTTTTCTATAATATAATTGCCATACCTATTGCAGCGTTTGGCTACCTTACCCCTACCTTTGGTGCATTGGTAATGGGGCTCAGCGATGTTGTGCTCGCAATCAATTCTGTAAAGCTCTTCATTAAAAAAGTGACCTGATTTTAAACAAGACATGACGCCTCAACAAATACTGAAACAATACTGGGGGCATGATACATTCCGGACTTTGCAGGAAAGTATCATCAATGATATTCTCGAAGGAAATGACGTATTAGCTATACTGCCAACAGGTGGAGGAAAATCGATTTGCTTCCAAGTTCCAACAATGATGAAAGATGGATGCTGTCTTGTTGTAACACCCCTTATTGCATTAATGGAAGACCAGGTTCAACAATTGCAAAAAAAAGACATTGCCGCTGCAGCCATCACTGCTGGCATGAGCAACTTAGAAACAGAATTAATTTTAAGAGATTGCATAGATGGGTCATTGAAATTCCTTTACGTATCTCCAGAGCGATTAGAGACTAAGATGTTTTTAAATGCCACATCAGAAATGCCAATCTCGTTTATTGCAGTAGATGAGGCACATTGCGTTTCCCAATGGGGCTATGATTTTCGCCCCGCTTATCTAAACATTGCAAAAATCAGAACGCATTTCAGGAATGTACCAATCATTGCACTTACAGCATCAGCGACTGAAGAAGTAAAGAATGACATCATTGAAAAATTAAAGATGCTCAAGGGAAGGACTTTTATGAGTTCCTTTAGTAGACCAAACCTTGCCTATGTCGCAGAAAAATCTACTGATAAAACGAATAGATTAATTGAAGTATTGAAAAAAGTTAAAGGAACTGCAATCGTTTATTGTAAAAGTAGAAAAAGAACAAACGAAATCAGTGATCTCATAAAAAACCATGGTATAGAAAGTAATTTTTATCATGCCGGACTAGATCGTGATACTAGAAAATTACGTCAGCAAGAATGGATTAATGGAACAACAAAGGTGATAGTCTGTACAAATGCCTTTGGAATGGGTATAGATAAAGGAGATGTTCGATTGGTGATACATGCAGACATGCCTGATTGCTTAGAAAATTATTATCAGGAAGCTGGTAGAGCTGGAAGAGATGGCCAAAAGTCTTATGCATTGCTACTTTACAACAACCAGGATATTGAGGAACTAAAAAAACTTCCAGATATTAGGTTCCCAACGATTACTACTATCAGAAAAGTATATCAGTCCCTTGCCAATTATTTTCAAATTCCCAACAGTTTTGGAGGAGAACAATACTATGACTTTGACATTGATGACTTTATGCAAAAATTCAACCTCAAAGCAAATGAAGTTATTTACTCACTTCAGGCATTAAAAAATGAAAGAATCATATCCTATCAGGAACAAGTTTATAAGCCATCATTTGCACAGTTTACATCTAGCAGGACTGACATTGAAGAATTCGAAAAAAGTAATCCCAATGGTGAACTTGTAATCAAGGCCTTGTTAAGAACATACAGCGGAATTATAGATATGCCAGTCCGAATTAATGAAAAGCAAATTGCAAAAGTTATTAAAAGGGATCTCACTTTTGTTTTAAACCAACTTCATTTGCTTTTCAAGTCAGGTATTATTAAATACACACCCAAAAAAGAAACCCCTCAAATTCTGTATTTACAAAATAGAATTAAGACAGATGAACTTAACCTCAACTATGATATCTACCTAAAAAGAAAAAAACAATTTCAAGAAAGAATCAACAAGCTTATCAATTTTGCTACACTTGAAAATTGTAGGGCCGGATACATCGGAAACTATTTTGGTGACAAAGAACTAAAATCTTGTGAAGTATGTGATAATTGTCTTAAATCAAAAAAAGAAGTATTAACATTATCTGAATTTGGCAATATTCATGAAAAAATAATTGCTTCAATGAAAGGCAATAATACAACAATAGATGAGCTTAATGGCAAACTTGGTATTTCAAAAGATCAATTAATGTTGGTACTGGAGGAAATGAAAAAAGAGCAGCTGATAGGCATCAGGCTAGACGGATCACTATTTTTAAACTAAACCTTACATAAAAGTAGTAATGTCTATATCTTGTTTATGGTATGGGCAAAAAAAAGGGCCCGCATGGAAATGCAGCCCGTTTAAAATCCAATATCCTATGAAAAACCAATATGAAATTATAAATTTTATAATATCAAGTTGTTCTAATAATTTAATAAATGATTTTTTTTACAAAAATTTCTAACTACTTCAAAATGAATAATTTATATAATTTTTATTGCCATATATCTGAGTCAATTTTTTTCAATTTTAAGAACAAAATATCATTTGAGCTTATGTTAAAACCTTTTGGTGCAGGTATTTAAAAATTATAAAAAGCTTGTTTAACAAAAGATTATTCCTAATATGATAAGATCTTGAGATCAAATAATATTACTTTGTTTAAAATCACCTACTATGTCATCCCCAAAAACCAAACCCAACATCCTTCTTTGTGAAGATGACCCTAACCTGGGCCTTGTACTGAAAAATTTTCTGGAACTAAACGATATGGACGTAATCCTTGAAAGGGATGGCAGACTTGGACTTGCTGCCTTTCAACGTGAAAAAATCGATCTATGTCTCCTTGATGTAATGATGCCAAAAATGGACGGATTTGCTCTTGCAGAAGAAATACGGGATATCAATCCTGACGTACCCCTTTTCTTCCTGTCAGCAAAATCGATGAAAGAAGATCAAATTAAAGGATATAACCTTGGCGCTGATGATTATATCACCAAGCCATTTGATTCTGATGTGCTTCTACTCAAAATCAAGGCCATCCTAAAAAGAAATGAGGAACAAAACAGGGAGGTTATTAATACAGAATACGACTTAGGTCAATACCACTTCATTCCAAAGCTCAGGGAATTATCATTGGGTGAAAAGAAAACGACCCTTTCTCCAAAAGAAAATGAACTATTGAAAATGTTGAGCGAATACAAGAATGACCTTCTGCAAAGGGATCAGGCATTGAAAAAGATTTGGGGTAACGATAACTATTTCAATGGAAGAAGTATGGATGTGTATATAGCCAAGTTGAGAAAATACCTTAAAGAAGACCCGAATGTTGAGATCGTCAACATACATGGAAATGGCTTCAGGCTAATCGTTAAATAATTGTCTTAAGATAATCAATCTCCTTTTTTGCATGATAACATCATCAAAAAAGGAGATTTTCATTTTTATCAGTCAAAGACCTGCCAAGGTGCTCGTAAGCCCTTCTGGTTACCTCTCTTCCCCTTAGTGTACGTTGTAAAAAGCCCTGTTGGATAAGAAAGGGTTCGTAAACATCCTCAATTGTACCTGGTTCCTCGCCTACAGCAGTGGCGATGGTACCCAACCCAACTGGCCCACCCTTGAATTTATCAATGATCGTTGAAAGAATGCGGTTGTCCATTTCATCCAATCCATGCTCATCAACATGAAGCGCCTTTAAAGCATGCTTTGTAATATCAAGTGAAATAACACCGTTGCCTAGTACCTGTGCAAAATCACGAACGCGCTTGAGCAGCCCATTTGCAATGCGTGGTGTAGCCCTGCTTCTCCTGGCAATTTCATTTGAAGAATCTGAAGTAATCTTGGTTCCCAAAATAGATGCAGACCTAGTGATGATTCTATCAAGCACATCGATAGGATAATACTCCAACCTAGACTTGATTGCAAATCTCGACAACAATGGTGCTGTTAACAATCCACTTCGAGTGGTTGCTCCTATCAATGTAAAGGGATTGAGGTTTATTTGAATTGTTTTTGCGCTTGGACCACTATCAATCATGATATCGATCTTATAATCTTCCATAGCAGAATACAAATACTCCTCAACTACATTACTCAATCGATGAATTTCATCAATAAATAATACATCGTTGGCTTCAAGACTAGTTAACAACCCTGCAAGGTCTGCCGGCTTTTCTATAACAGGTCCGGATGTTTCCTTGATCTGCACACCCATCTCCTTAGCAACAATCCTTGACAAGGTCGTTTTTCCCAAACCGGGCGGACCATGAAACAGCACATGATCCAAGGCCTCTGAACGCATTTGTGCTGCCTTAATGAAAATTCTCAAATTTTCAATGATATCAGGTTGTCCTGAAAAATCCTCAAGCATCGAAGGCCTGATGGTATTTTCAAATTCTCCCTCGGCGGGTCCAAATGATTTTTCTGAAGGATCAAGGTGTGGATTGGCCATGATGTGAAATTACACCCAATAGATTATAATGTAAACAAAAAATTATCGCTAAGAGTATGGCGATAACCTCAATACAATATTCGGATCAGGACAATTGAATTGATAAAATGACTTGTTATTCAAACTGCATACACCTGGATAGTCACCTTCAAGACCTTGCATATCTTCAATAAGTTGAAAATGAAGATGAGGAGGCCAGTAACCGTTTTCATCATGATCACCAAAATGCGCCAACGAGGCACCTTTCGTTACCGTATCCCCTTTTTGATAATGAAGATCGCGCTTACTCAAATGCCCGTAAAGACTGTGAAATTCAATACCATCGATCATGTGCTTTAATATGATGGTAGCACCATAATCGCCTTTTTTATGATTATCAGCTATGCTATGAACGATGCCTTCCATGGGCGCGAATACTGGTGTGCCTGCAAAGCCCCATATGTCCAATCCGATGTGAAGCCTCCTGGCATTGTTCTCATCATCACCATCAAACACATCACTTCTTCCGTAAAGTGCGCGGTACTCCAGATAGCCTCCAATTAAAAAATCAGCTTTCTGCTCAGATAACGAAGTATTGATGAATGCTTCGAACAAATTAATATCATTGACAATCTCTTCATTAAGCTTATCATTATTGGAGGAGAGATCAATAGTAGCAATTTTTGTTAGGGGACTTACATCAACAACAGGATGAAACAAACTTGCATTTTTATCAAGCGCTTCAATGAGTTTTAGATTCATACAGCAATTGCTTCTGAACTAAATTCATTTGCAACAGAAAATACATCTTCCGGTTGTCTTGATGCAAATGCACTATTTATTGTGTCGCCAGTTCTTCTTTCTAAGTCAGCTTGCAACAAAGAAGCAAATGTTTCAAGATATACAATCACATCTTCTCTAGCGTTCCTTTTCAGCCACCTAAATCCACCTGGCAGCGCCTTCAATACTGCCTTATCTTCGAGGTATTCTATATTATGGATATCAACTGGCGTTAACCCTGCCTGTTGCAAAGTCCCAAGAAGTTCGGCTACAGGCATACTGGTTATTGAGCATGTTTCTTCAGCGAGTTCGGTCCATTCACCAATACCGGTCTGAGCAATTTTAAGTATGTCTTTTGAATCAAATGGAGTTAATACCTGTAATAGGTTTCCGCAATTGCATGAACCATGGTTCCCCCAAGCATAGTGATTACCATTTTTTAATCTTTCCGCTGTTTCCTTCAATGCGTCGATCAATTTGTGTGAAGCGAATGCCATATTTAATTTTTTTTTGTGAACAAGATATTAAACAACTACATTAATCATTTTGTTCTTTACAAAGATGATCTTCTTTGGTGGATTCCCCTCCAACCACTTTATTACAACAGGCTCTTGTAAAACCATTTTTTCAACTTCTTCCTGGGTAGCATTGAGATCTATTGTTAGTGTTGTCCGGGTTTTTCCATTGATAGCAAGGGGATACTCCTTGCTAGTTTCAACAAGGTATTTTTCTTCCACTGTAGGATAGCTTGCATCTAATACCGAGCCCTCATGTCCAGTCAATGACCACAGTTCCTCGCATATATGTGGTGCATAAGGCGATAGTACTACAAGAAATTTTTCTAGTAATTCTAACGAATGGCAATTTAAGTCAGTCAGTTCATTAACGCCTATCATAAATCCACTAACAGCAGTATTAAAAGAAAACCTTGCGGTATCTTCTTCTACTTTTTTTACCATTTTATAAAACACTTTCCATGCTTCATCACTTGCATGTTCTTTACTCAATACTGAACCTTTTTCTGCATCAAAAAACAAACGCCAGAATTTTTTTATAAAGCGGTGTACTCCTTCAATACCCTTTGTGTCCCATGGCTTATCTTGTTCCACAGGTCCCAAAAACATTTCATACATCCTAAATGTATCTGCGCCATATTTCTCAACGATATCATCAGGATTTACGACATTGAAATAACGCTTGCTCATTTTTTCAAGTCTGCTACCACATTTATATTCTCCGTCTTCAGTAATAAATGTTGAATCTGCAAAATCGGGTTTCCATTTTTTGAATTCGTCCATATTAAGAACCAGTCCATCAACCATGCTCACGTCCACATGAATTTCATCGGTTTCATATTGGTCTTTTAATCCTGCTGAAACAAATTGCTTTGTTCCCCTTATCCTGTATACAAGTCTTGAGTCGCCCCCAATCTTTCCTTGGTTAACAAGTCGCTTGAAAGGTTCATCAAAACCAATATACCCTAAATCATAAAGTGCTTTTGTCCACATCCTACTATATAAAAGATGTCCAACGGCATGTTCAGTTCCGCCAATGTATATATCAACCTGACCCCAATAATCACTAGCAGTTCTACTGCAAAATTCATTTTCATTTTTTGGATCCATATAACGCAAAAAATACCAACTGCTTCCCGCATAACCAGGCATGGTATTTACCTCCCTATTACCTCCATCAAAGGGAACCCAATCTTTTAAATTCGCAAGAGGTCCTTGTGCATCTGGTCCAGGCTTTAAGTCTGACATGGGTGGCAATTCCACAGGCAACATGGATTCAGGCAGTGAGGTTGCTACTTCATTTTTCCAGACAATTGGGAAAGGTTCTCCCCAATAGCGCTGGCGGCTAAATGCTGCATCACGCATTTTATAATTTGTTTGCCTTTTACCAATGCCCAATTCCTCTAGCTTGTTAATTGCTATTGAAATTGCATCAGACATCAACATCCCATTTAGAAATCCGCTATTCTCCAATCTTGCGTCTTTGGTAGCATTGGCCTCGCTTCCATTGAAATAATCTCCAATGATATTTGTTACAGGAATATTGAAATGCTCAGCAAATTTAAAATCACGTTCATCTCCGCATGGAACCGCCATGATAGCGCCAGTACCATATCCAGCCAAGACATACTCACTGATCCAAACTGGAATTAATGTATCATTAAATGGGTTCTTGCAATATGACCCGCTGAAGACACCGCTAATTTTTTTCTCAGCCATGCGTTCGCGTTCACTTCTACTATTAACAAATTCTATATACGCATTCACATCTTTCAACTGAGCAGCTGTTGAAATTTGTGAAACCAATTCATGTTCAGGTGCTATTACCATGAAGTCCACACCAAAAATCGTATCCGGGCGCGTTGTATATACTTTTAATTTTTTCTCCAATGAAACTGCATTTTCAGTAACAAGTTCAAAGTCCATTTCAGCGCCATAACTTTTTCCAATCCAGTTTGTCTGCATGTCTTTCATGCTATCACTAAATTCAACTGTTTCTAACCCAGCAATCAATCGTTCTGCATATTCAGTTATCCTTAAATACCATTGGCGTAGCTTCTTTTTTACAACAGGGTGCCCACCGCGCTCACTCACGCCATTGATAACCTCGTCATTCGCTAACACGGTTCCAAGGGCTTCGCACCAATTCACCTCTCCAACACCACAATAGGCCAACCGGTATTTCATTAAAATATCAGCACGGGTGGAATCATCAAATTTGATCCATTCGGAAGAACTAAAACTTAGTTTTTTATCGCCCGGACAAGCCCTACTAATATTTCCTTCGGAAGTAAAAATTTTATCCAGCTCATGAATTCGCTTTGCTGATTGAGTCGTACGATCAAACCAAGAATCAAACAATTGTAAAAAAATCCACTGCGTCCATTTATAATAATCAGGATTTGATGTTCTCACCTCACGTTCCCAATCATAGCAGAAGCCTATTTTATTAAGTTGATTTCTAAAATTCTGAATATTTTGATCTGTTGAAATTGCCGGGGCAATACCATGTTCAATGGCATATTGTTCCGCAGGAAGTCCAAAAGAATCATACCCCATTGGATGAAGCACATTAAATCCCTTAAGCCTTTTATATCTGCTAAATATATCACTAGCAATATATCCCAGGGGATGACCTACATGCAATCCAGCACCACTTGGATAAGGAAACATATCCAACACATAGAATTTTGGCTTGGATGGGTAGTTACCAACAGAATAGGTCTTTTTTTCTTTCCATGCCTCATGCCACTTTTTCTCAATCGCTCCAAATCCATATTCCATGCCTTAAACGCTTTTATAAAAGTTAAAAATGATAATAATCTCCAAAAACACAAATATGAGATGGCGCTTAAATTTCCGTTCCAAAAAGTGTTTATAAACCTTCTTATCTGTTAAATTTAAGCAATCCCCCACTTGTGGAAGCGCAAAAATACATAAACAGGTTAAAATTGTTATTTTTGGTAACTGAATAACATAAGAAGCAGTATCAAAAGGTAAAATATGGCGGCACAAAGCAAAGCATCAATGAGGAGAAGCAAACCATCTTATTTTATGGCAATCTTAGGTGTTGCGCTGGTTTTATTCATACTTGGCATGCTAGGATGGCTTGTAATTAATGCCAGCAAGCTTGAAAACTATTTCATGGGCAGCGTACAAGTTCATGCTTTCATTAGAGAAGGAAGTCCATTGAAGGAAATCGATGCTGTAAAATCAAGTATTGCAGCAAAACCGTATGCCAAAAATGTTGAATACATTACAAAGGAAATGGCCAGGCAAAAATTCATTGGGGATGGCAATGAGGAATGGAACAAAGTGCTTGACTATAATCCATTGCCTGCAAGCATTGATTTTTATTTAGAGTCAATGTATGTTAACAAGGACAGCCTCAATGTTATTACATCAGAAATTGGAAAAAATTTCATTGTCAGTGAAGTAAAATATCCAGACGCTATTGTAAGTAACCTAAACAATATTGTAAGAAAAATTAGCTTGTTTTTACTACTTCTCGCTGGCATACTTGCATTGATTGTAATCATACTGATTGACAATACAATTAAGTTAGCAATGTTCTCCAACCGATTCATCATTAAGACCATGCAAATGGTTGGTGCTACCAGG
>CAMBGO010000010.1 GCA_945866165.1 Chitinophaga pinensis
ACTCATATAATAATTTTGAGACAATTTACGAATTAAGGGCGAGAGAAGCTAGCCCCTGGAAACTTATTCAGATGGCTTTTATTCAAAAGGCATATTTTTTCAATGATTCCTTAAAATAAAATTGCCCCCAAGAAATGAGGGCAATTTGGTGCTTCAAGTGTTAGCAACATTAATCAGTAAAATGCTTTAAATATTTTGCCTAAAAACGTTTCATAATATTGCAAAATGGACAATGTTGTTCAAACACGATAAAGCCATTTATTAAGGGGCTTTACAAATACAAATGTCTTGCATTGTTATTAGCTAAATATTATTCAGAGGTTATTAGCTAAATATTATTCAGAGCAAAAATCAAGATACGAAATAGGTGAAATATAAATTTTATATACTACGTATTACATTGACTACATATTATTTACATATTAAGATATTTCATCATGACATATTTTGTAATTAGAAAAACATTTTTTACTAAATTTAAATTGATTTAGCATAGTAAAAACGATGAAAATAAGGCTTCTATTTAGTTTCCTATTGATTGGGTTCTTGGTAAGGGGACAAGAAATTTGTATTGACAACAATCCTCTATTAGATCATTTATACAAAGACACAAACAGCATAAGTGCAATAGACAATTTTGACATCGATGCCAATCCTAAATTTCTACCAATTAATGATAAACGTGTTGCGGGATACAGGCAAAGACTTATCAAATCAAAAAAGTATTTATACATTCAAATAGATGCAACAGGCAGGGTATACCACGCAACTGGGATATCAAATGAAAAAATTTGTTTTACTAGACTTGATTCCACCTACTATATTGGATACAATGGAGATCAAATTGTTTTTGAACAAAACGATACACTGTTTGCACTGGGAGGTCAGGGATTTTGGAGAATAAATGGTCAACTTAGGTATTACAATACCGTTCATAATGAATGGAACATCTTAAAAATAAACAAGGAATTGCCTACTCTCAATGAGATTTACCACATGAAAGAGGATAATACAAAAATATATTATTTACAAACACCCTATATAGATCCAGCTACAGGTGAAACTCATTCTAAATACATCGTTACATTGATGGATGTATTAAACAGAAAAAATACTGAACTAGGGGAGCTCAACCCACTACTCACAAAAATAATTCCATATCCTAATTTTGAAAAACGTGTATTTAATTCGCCCAAACTTAATGGCACTTTCGTAACGCTTAACGAAAACAATATCTTTCTATTTGATTTTGAAAACAATGTTGTTTTCAGACTCATTAATAATAACATAAAAGATATTTTCTATGGAAAATCCGATGGGACATCTCCCTTACAATTATTTGAATCAGGAGATAGCATCTATTACTGTAGATCAAGAGATACAACCCTTAAGCTATACTCTTTCCCTATTTCTAGGAATGATTTTGCTAAAATGGAGTACCCTTTATTTATTCCATATAATGGAATAGAAAAAAAATTAATCGTGTTGTTTTCAATATTATTCAGCCTCGTGGCGCTGATATTAGTAATACTATATATTAGAAAAAAACGTTCAACAACAAATCAGTTCGAAGAAAATATTGAAGAAAGTAATTCGTCTGAAATTGAATTCAATCCAATTGAATTTGAACTCTTAAAAAAGATGGTAAACACTCAAAATGGATCAAAGTCATTTTCTGTTGAGGATGTTAACACAACACTTGGGCTGGGTAAAAAAACCATTGAAATACAAAAGAAAGTAAGAACTGAAACCATCAATAGGATTAACCACAAATACAAAATAATATTCAACCTGAAAAATGATCTTATTGAACGAGTAAGGTTAGAAGAGGATAGGAGATTTTACATGTACACAATAAATACAGAAAACAAGCAAATATTATTAAGTGCTTATAAAGAAATAAAATAATTTTTTTAAGACCTTAGCACCAATCGATCTCCATTAAAAATAGGTAACACATTCGCAAGATCTTCGGATAGACAATACCTGATATCTTTTTCAAGTTCGTACTTCATCAACCTATGATAATGTGTTGCATTTCTTTTTTGCATGAATTCAAAACGGTCATTACCAGCTTCATGATACAGGCTTTCAGCTAACTTTGAAGAATCACACTCTATGTTGAAGTGTTCTTTAACCCTTGAAACCACGGCGCCAGCAAAAAGTGTATCTTCTAGATTGATTCTATCCTTCCAAGCAGAACAACCCAATACAACATCTTTGCCTGACTTAATCAGGTAATCACAAACAGCACTTAGGTTCGGAAATGAGCCTGTGATAATTTCGTCTGCGCCCTGATCCAATGCCATGTGCAATAGCTTGGTTCCATTTGTAGTGGTTAAGACAAGTACCTTTCCTTCAATAAAATCGCGCGGATATTCAAAAGGGGAGTTGCCATAACTCAATCCTTCAGCAACTTTTCCATCACGCTCTCCTGCAGTGATTCCACCAAGCGCTTTACCCAATTCAACACACCTGGGAACTGTTGCAACGGGAATGACAGAAGCTGCTCCATTGTATAAAGCGGTGGTAATAGTTGATGTTGCACGCAATACATCAATGATCACAACAATACTATTGCTGATATCATAAATATTGATCAATGCGGGAGAAAGACATGTAAAAAGTTTATTCTTTGTTGCTTCCATTATTAAATTATTTTACAAATGGAAGTTGTACAACAATTGCTTTTAACTGCTTGTCGCGTATATCAACATATATTTCTGATCCAATAGTTGAAAAATCATTTAATACATACCCCATTCCAATTCCTTTATTTAAAGTGGGAGACTGCGTTCCGGAGGTGACAGCCCCAATCATATTGCCTTCATGGTCGCGTATCTTGTAATGATGACGAGGTATGCCCCGGTCAATCATTTCGAAACCAACTAGTTTTTTTTCAACTCCGTTTTCCTTTTGTTTTTTAAGAAACGATGAAGCTGTAAACTCTTTACTAAACTTGGTAATCCATCCCAAGCCGGCTTCTAATGGAGTTGTAAAATCGTCTATGTCATTGCCATATAAACAATATCCTTTTTCCAAGCGTAAGGTATCGCGGGCGCCCAATCCTACAGGTTTGATTCCTAGATCAGCACCAGCTTCAAAAATAGCATTCCATATTTTGACGGCATTGTCGCCTTCATGTTGAAAATAAATTTCAACGCCACCAGCACCCGTATAACCAGTGGCACTTACTATTACATTATCAACCCCTGCAAACTTGCCTTTTACAAAAGTGTAATACTTTAAATTCAGGATATCCATTTCAGTAAGTGGCTGCAAAATTTTGTTTGCATTGGGACCTTGTATGGCAAGCAAACAGGTCTTTTCTGAAATATTATGCATCTCAACATTCCCTTCATTGAATTGCATAATCCATTCCCAATCCTTTTCAATATTGGATGCATTTACAACGAGCATATAAGCCTTATTAACCTCTATGCAATAAACAAGCATATCGTCAACAATGCCGCCATTTTGATTTATTAAAGCACTGTATTGGGCTTGACCATTAACCAGCTTAGATGCATCGTTACAGCCAACTTTTTGTATAAGCGCCAATGCATGCTCACCCTTCAAAATAAATTCTCCCATGTGGCTTACATCAAAGACGCCTACATTATTTCTTACTGCAGCATGTTCATCATTAATACCTGTATAAGAAATGGGCATATTGTACCCTGCAAATTCAGCCATCTTGGCTCCAAGCTGCTGATGTAGATGTGTAAAGGGAGTTGATTTCATGGCTGCAAAGATAACTAAAAGGTGCTAAGGGGCAAAGGCAGTAGTGATTGAAAAAGAATACTAATAATATTGGAATGAATGCTCCTCGAACTAGTGAAACCTACTAAAACAAGTCTTCAATTTTAGTACCAATAATGTTTAATAAAGCAATTTGATTAAACATTAAATGAATTAGATGCAATCAAAAATTAAAGGCTCCCTTATACTATTCAAAACAGGAACGGCCGCGCAATGCGCGGCCGTTTCTTATTATACTAAAATACTTTAGTTACTAGTAGCCTTCGTTCTGAACCAAGCTCTTGTTAACGTCCATTTCACGTTGTGGAATTGGAAGAATCAACTTAGGTGAATTCCAGTTATTTGCACCAACTGGTTTTTGAAGTCTCTTTGCTTCATGCAAATTATGTCCTTCAAAAGCCAATTCAAGATATCTCTCTTTGGTTATAGCATCCAAGGTGAGAGAACTAAGTGCTGGCAACCCAACACGTGTACGAATACTATTTATATCGCTTAGTGGTGCAGCGCCTACAGCAGTATTGTTTCTGAAGTTTGCTTCTGCTCTTGTAAGATACATTTCGGCAAGACGAATAATCGGAACATTACCATATCTATCAAGGTGTTTGCGGGTGTAATTGTTTCCACCACTCAAAGCAAAGTATGTTTTACGTATGTCACCAGTTTCATACAATGCAATGTGAGCAGCCTTGATTTTGCAATCACTTCTTCCTGCTGTACCAGCAATACCAACATTTCTTCCGAAATAAGTATTCAAAGAATTGGTTCCATCCTGAGCAGTTACGGTCATAGCAAAAATATATTCTGCAGGATTCGCACCACCATTGTTGATGAAAGTAAACCAAAGCTTGGTAAAATCAGTATTCAGTGTTTTACCACTTCCTGCAATTACCCTATTTGCTGCATCACCAGCAGCGGCGTAATTCTTTAACATCAAATGCACTCTTGAAAGTTGTGCTGCAGCAGCCCACTTGGTTGCATAGATTGTATTTGATGAAGGCAACAATGATTCAGCCTTTGTGAGATCTGCGACAACCTGATCGTAAACTGCTTTTACTGATGCCCTAGGGATATAGTCAGCATTGGTTACTGATTCAGTTTTGGTTAATACAAGAGGAACTCCTGGGTTTGAAGAAGCATCGCCATCGCCAATTGTTTTAGCATATAGCCTTACCAATTCAAAATACATAGAAGCCCTGATAAACAATGCTTGTCCCTCAACAGAGCTTTTCTTTGCAGGTGAAGATGTTACCTTATCAAGTGCAGACAATACATTGTTACAACGGTTGATGGTATTGTATGCTCCAATCCAAGTGCCAGCAGCAAAAGAATTATTCGATACCATCAAGGTTTGATAAGCATCGGTAAGGCCTGCAAATGTTCCGGTGAAGTTGATGTTGGCATTATTACCTACAAGGTCATTCAACACCATGATGTCACCACCATATGTTGCTGCTGCTTGCGCTCCATCATAGGCTCCAATTAGTGTTACGTTTACATCGCTTTCGCTTGCCAATGCATTATCTTCAGTAATACTCTGGTATGGCAAAATATCAAGTCTCTTTTCACATGCTGTAACCAAAAGGGTTATTAGTGCAGCAGACAGGATATAATTAAGTTTTCGTATCTGTATGTTTAGTTTCATAATGTAATTTTTATTGTGGGTTAAAAACTAATATTAATTCCTGCAAGAAGTGTTCTTGGCTGTGGTGGTGTATAAAAGTCGTTACCCTTTGCAATATTTGAGTCAAATGAATCTGCATTCACCTCTGGATCCCAATATGGATATTTTGTGAACGTCAACAAGTTTTGACCAGAAACATAAAATCTAAGCTTCTCGATTTTATACTTGCGAAGCAACCTTCCATCAAAATTATATCCAAACGTTACACTTCTCAAACGGATATAAGATCCATCTACAATATAACGGCTACTCGCTTGTGATCCGTTGGTAGAGTACAACCTCACCTGAGGGATATTTGTGATATCACCAGCCTTTCTCCAACGTCCAAGCTGATCGGCTGTATTGTTATCTTCATACAACATACTTGCTGAAGAATACCTTCCCATACCGTAAATATTATTTTGATTTCCTCTTACTCCGTTGAAGAATACAGAAAGATCAAACCCTTTATATGAGAAGTTATTTGTGAAACCAAAGATCATGTCTGGGTTTGGATCTCCAACAACAATACGCTGTGCTTCACTATACTTTTTTGTTGTAGTCCTATCCAATTTGCCATCAGCACCTTTTGTGTTTTTATAAAACAATGCATCTCCATTGTTTGGATCAACACCAGCAAATTCAGGGGTAAAGAATACACCCACATTATAACCTTCCTCAACACGGTTCATGTTACTCACACCACCTTCAATGATTTGTTTTTGAATATCAGTAACCTTGCCTTTATTAAACGCAATATTGAAACTAGTAGACCACTTAAATGCACCTACTAGGTTCTGGGTGTTCAATACAAATTCGAAACCGCTGTTTTCCAATTTACCTACGTTCCTAACAATGTTTGTGAAACCAGTAGTCGCTGGAACATTCACTGTAAGCAATAATCCAGATGTCTTTTTTTCGTAGTAGTCAATCTCACCCGTTATGCGGTTGTTGAATATACCGAAATCAATACCAAAGTCTGCTTGCTTTGTAGTCTCCCACCTTAAACTATCATTACGCAACTGCGAAGGCCTCTGACCTGCATTTCCTGCATAACCAGCATCACCTGAGAATAAACCAAGTTGAGGGAAGTTTCCAATCTCAGCATTACCAACAATACCATAACTTGCTCTGAGCTTAAGGAAACTCAACGCATTGATATTGCTTAAGAATTTCTCATTGGTCATGATCCATCCTGCTGATATCGCAGGGAAAAATCCTTGACGAGATTCCTTACCAAATCTTGAAGACGCATCGATACGTCCACTAGCAGCTAAAATATACTTATCATTAAAGCTATAATTAGCCCTTAGGAAATAAGATAAAAACCTGAAATCAGTCTGTGAAGAACTACCACCAGATTTGGTTGCAGCACTCGCAATCTTTTGATAAGAATTTGACGGGAAATCAGTTCCTGCAGTTGAATTGTATTTCGCTTGCGACTGCTGATACTGCATACCCAATGTAGTTGAGAGATTGTGTTTCTCTTTCACCAAGTTATAAGTGAAATATGAGTTGGTATTGTAGTTTGTAATGAAAGTACCTGAATTGTTACCTGCACCACGAACAGCAGAGGTTTGGTTTCTTACAGTCTCAGACCTAAAGTAACCTTCTTCATTCTGGCTCAAGTAATCCATTCCAAATTCTGTTTGGAAAGTAAGTCCTTTCACCAACTTCGCCTTCAAATATGTATTACCGAATGTCCTAAACACATCCTGTGTAAACTTACCGTAATCGACTGTTAGTATTGGATTATAATATAAAGGAATATTTACATCTCCCGGAGGTGTACCTGCTGGTAACCCAGTTTCAGGATCGATGAATGGCGTCATTGGATTTAGAGCCACTGCCTGCAAAGGATTTGAGAAAGCATTATCATCTGGAAGGCGTCTGTTAGCCGTCCTTGATAAGCTCATGGAAACGCCAAGATCAAGCCAATCGTTTGCCTTTTGATCCAAGTTAAGTCTTCCCGTAGTTCTTTGAAGGGTATTACCAATGATGGTTCCAGTTTGATCTAAGTGTTGGAAAGAACTGAAAAACTTCGTTCTTTCAGTTCCACCACGTATTTGAAGATCCGCTTGTTTGTAAGGACCTTTTGTAAATACAGCATCCTGCCAATCATATGATTTAGTAGGATCTTTCGACCACTGACCATAACTGTAGTAATCCATTACATCATTCTTCACATAAGAAGTATAGCTAAATGGATCATCATATGGTGTACCATCTTGGTCATCAGAATATTTAGCAGCCTCTAAAATCAATTCTGCATACTGCTCTGAATTCAACATTGGTAAACGCTTAGTTGCCTCAGCATAACCACTTTGAACGTTCAACGTAACATTTGTTTTACCTGCCTTACCTCTTTTGGTTGTAATCAACACAACACCATTTGCAGCTCTTGAACCATAGATAGCACCTGCAGATGCATCTTTCAACACCTCAATCGACTCAATATCATTTTGGTTAAGGTCGGTAAGTGGATTCATATCACCGCCATAGGTGCTTTGATCTTGGGAAGTGATAGGCACTCCATCCAATACATATAATGGTTGGCTATTAGCACTAATTGATGAGTTACCACGAACCCTTACTGTAACCGCCTGTCCAAGTTTACCTGACTGGCTATTTACAAATACCCCTGCAGCCTTACCCTGAAGGGCAGCATCAACACTGGGCGTTGGCATAAACTCGATGTCTTTTCCTTTAACCCTGGCGATGTTTCCAGTTAGTTCCCTTTTGATCTGAGAACCACCAAAACCAGTTACAACCACCTCAGAAAGTGATTTTGTATCGGTTTTCATAGAAACCTGCAGGTTGCCACCTTTTGTTGTAGCTTGGGCAGATTCGTATCCTACCGCACTGAATAACAATGTTTTACCAGAAGCATTGGGAATGCTGAAGCCTCCTGAAGCATCGGTATTTACACCGGTCTTCTCCCCTTTAACTAAAACAGTAACTCCAACGATAGGAGCGCCGTTTTCATCAGTAACCTTCCCGGTTACTGTTGTGTTTTGTGCAAAGGCTACTGCCATGAAAAGCAGAAAAGCCACAATCGCACTGAGCAGTTTTTTGATCATATATTGTTGGTTTTAGTTTAACAATTAACCTAATTAAACGCTAAATTAAACAAATTGTTAAATTTTATTTCAAAAATTTATTATACCAATCGATATGGCGCTGATAACGGTGTATTATATAGCTTGGAACTGACACACCATGATTCTGATTTGGGTAAATAACCAACTCCGAAGGTATCCCTACATGCTTGAACGCTTGGTACATTTGTTCAGCTCCGGCTACAGGCACATTGAAGTCATTCTGACTGGCCATGAACAAGGTTGGCGTTTTGATCTGGTTTACCTTCAAATAAGGATAAGATAGGTCAACCCACTTTTTGAAATTATTCCATGGGGTACCCAATTCCTCATCATATTGCGTAACATATTGGTCGGTGCCATACATGGTAAACTGAAATGAACTACCTGCTCCACTCACAGCAGCCTTGAAACGCTTATCGGTTGCAATGGTATAATTGGTCAAAATACCTCCATAGCTCCATCCACCAATGGCCAACTTAGAAGAATCTGCAATGCCATCCTTAATTAACTGATTTGCTATTGCTATGATATCTTTCACTTCTTTATTACCCCAATCTGCAAAAATAGCTTTGGCATAAGCATAGCCCCTTCCACTGCTACCGCGGTAATTAACCGCTGCTACTGCAAAACCTGCAGCAGCAAGAACTTGCCTTGCTTGGTCAAAAGAATATTCATCTTGGGCAACGGGACCACCATGGATAAATAAAACCAACGGAAGCTTCTTTGCAGTGGAATCTGCTAAGTATAAAATTCCTGAAACAACATTTTTATCAGAAGAAACTGCCTGAATACCTTTTACAAAAATCTTTTTTGTGTTGGCAACATAATCAGACTGTATGTTTGTCACTTTGCGTGGCTTATCATTCTCGAAAGTATAAATCTCATTCGGTGTGTTTGGATCGCTGTAAAGCGCAATCATTTGCCCTGCCCTGTTTGCTGAAAGTGAATTATATACTGCCTCAGCATTTGTAACGTTGTTATAACCCCCTTTAACTGCATCAAACTTGAGTATGTTTTGCTTACGGTCATCCTCAACCAATGCATAGATCATTTTAGAATCACCAGCCCAGGTGTAGCTAACAATAGGCCTGTCGAGCGATGCGGAAAGAATATTAATTTTCCCGGTACTTAGTTCCGCGACACATAGTTGTGCCTGGTCGTACATATTGAAATTATCCTCAGAAGTTGTTTGCAAAAAAGAAACATATTTGTCGTCGGCACTAAACTTAGGACTGCTATTGCTTCCTTTGAATGTAGTTAGTTGGGTTATTTTTTTATTGTTCTTTAAGTCAAGTAAAAAAATATCGGAATTTGAATTGCGATCAGGTTCAGCAGTTGTATTACTTACATATACGATTGTATTCCCGTCATTGCTGAAAGATGCATCTACTTCATTGAAATTGCCTTTTGTGAGGGTATCAAGTTTTTTTGAAGCAATATCAAATAAATATATGTGTGATTTTCTATTGTCGAGATACCCTTCATAGTCTTGTTTGAATTTGTATCGATCAATCTCATAAGGCTTTCTAACTTTCGACTTTGCTGTATCCGCTGTACTTGGATCGCCAATAACCAATAGCATTTGCTTGCTATCATTGCTCCATGCATAAGACTCGATATCGCCTTTTACTTCTGTAACCTGCACGGGTTCGCCGCCCCTTCTGTCCATCACAAATATTTGTCGATAGTCACTTGCCTTTGCATCGCCCTTGGGCATGGTAAGAAATGAAATGTATTTTCCATCAGGGCTCCAATTGGCTCCTCCTGGATTTTTGGTTTGTTCAGTTAGGCAAATTGTCTCTTTGCCATCCAAGCTTACCATATATAGCCTAGAATAAAAAGCGTCTTTAGCTGAATCCGCCTTTGACAGATTGTAAAGAACCCATTGGCCGTCTGGTGAAATTTTTGGATTTTGAATTTGCTTCCACAAATAAACATCAGTAGGTAAAATTGACCTTGATGCATTTTGTGATTGAGCCGAAATGAAAAGGCCAATTGAAATAAGCAAGGATAAAATATATTTCATGATTGTTGCATTTGTGTAAATGTAACAATCATGTGTTTTAATCCTAAAAAAAATTCAAAATATTATCCTGCATGTTTTCCATGTTGAATCCCACAAAAAGATTTACACGTCTATATTAAACGATTTTATTGAACTGAATGCTACCCACCTATCCTCAGAAGTGAAAGAGCTGAAAATAATATTCGGCCAGCTTGATAGGCAGGTGCATGGGTTGTGTTGGGCTCAACATCTTTGTCAATATCATAGTCTATTTTTTTACTTATGCTAGTATGCTCTTCCAATTCCTTTTCTATTTTCATTTTAAGCTGATCATCGTTACTATCATCCCTTTGTTTATTTCTATTTTTTCTACGGGGTGGCTCTTCATCTTCCGCTTGGTCTTTAAACTTTTTTTCTACCCCGCGTTCGGTCATAATATACCAAACACCCGGACGCCATAAATAATTATCATTCTCATATTCATCCCAATCAATCGTAAGTCCATCTTTATTTGTTCTGAGTGAATATGACATAAGATTATTGGCCCTTCTACTAATATATATTTCCTTTCCAACGGGCACTTCAATTTCAACCCTAACATGCTGATTCCTGAATTTTGTTTTGTTTGTAATTGGAAATGAAATTGGCACACTAAGAATACTATCGGCTTGGCTTACAGGGAATGATATTTGTTCAGCAATTTCTTCTGCCTCTCTTGATGAGGATGACCTGGCCCTTTTGATGGTGCTTACATGGAAATTAGAATCAATGCTTTTTGCCAATCGAACACTAATGTTTCCAATTAATAAGCTATCATCAGATGCGGAAAGACGAATGACACTTTCAGAATCAATATCATCATCATTATCCCCAAAATTGAAATTTAAATCCATAGGATAATACCTGCCCTCAGCATCTTTAAATTCAACTTGCATTTTTCCAGTAGAAGGTTGAACAATACCCACTTCATTTCTAAGTTGTCCGGAACGTTTGAATTGTTTTGTGATTGAAGCGGCAAGTAAAATCACACTCACCCAACCCAATGTCCACAAGGTACCCAGGGTATAGGAGAGATAATGATTACGACGCTTAATGCCTGCAATGGTTCTCACCAACCATATTATTATTGAAACAACAGGTACAAAAATGAAAAGAATCAATGTGCCCCAAGCATAAACCTGAATCCAAGTTCCATCGGGCATAAATTCTCTAAGTGGCATAACCACTGCACCAGCTGCTATCAAACCAAATGAAGCCATTAAGAGTGCAAATGCAATGATGCTAAGTATGAAAAAGAAGAATACTTTTATAAGCGTTAAAATAAAATTACCAAATCGAGACCCGCTCTGTCTTATTGCTGGACCGGCTTCTCCAGAAAATCGTTGGGCTGCTTCCTTGGCTTCATTTTTCATATCGCCTGCACGTTTCGCAAAATCAGACTTCCATTTGTCAGCATTGTCAGTGAAATTTTTTTTAACCCCTTGAAGTTCGTCTTGAACTTTGTTCTTGATTGACTCTAGGTCAACTTTCTCTCCCTTCATTTCCATTTTCTCAGAAGCAGTAATTGCCTTTGGAATTACTGCCCATAATATGAGATAAGTTAGGGTTAAGGTTCCTGAAAAAGAAACGATTGGTACAAAAAAAGGATAGGTTATAACTTTAAAAAATCCCAATACCACAGGAAGGATAAAAATCAACCTTGGTATCCACACTGCTATATTAAAATAATTTGCAATGCCACTGCATACACCTGCAAGCACACGTCTATCAGCATCTCTATACAATCTTCTTGTGAGTTTATTTTCAATAAACCTTGTAGGAAGTATCGCCCATAGGATGATATAAATCAATAAGCCTGTACCGAAAGCCCCGAGGGTAAATAAAGCGAATATCACACGTATGATGGTTGTGTCAATTCTCAAATAGGTACTCAACCCACTACATACTCCTCCTAACATCTTATCATGTTCATTTCTGAAAAGCGATCCGCGTGGCTCAAATGCATTATTTGTTTTGCTCGATGTAGTATTTGAAGATGTTGTTGTTGAAGCAAAATCCACAGAATCGCCATCAAATTCTTCGGGTCTACCAATGCTGGCAATGATTGCAGCAACAGTCGCCTCAGTAATCAATGGCTCTGCAGCATTCTTCAATTTTTCAGAAAAGAGTTCTGCAATGCGGTTTTCAATATCATTGATGATTTCTTCTTTGCCTTCTTCATTTGCAAAATGGCGTTGTAGGCTCTCAACATATTTCTTTAATTCCGCATATGCCTCTTCTTCGATTGGAATAACGCGACCTTGGAAATTTATATTAATTACTTTTTTCATTTATTATATATTTAAGTGTGTTTAGTGTTTAGGGTTTAAGGTTAGTTTGATGTTGTTGATCAGTTGGTCGATCTTTTATTTTTTCCTCCACTCCTTGATCAACGATCTTTTCATCTGTAATATTTTTATTGATGACCCTTTCAACCGCTCCACTCATTTCTTTCCAAGTGCTCTCCAGCTCAGCATAAAAAGCGGCTCCTTTTTCTGTGAGCGTAAAATATTTTCTGGGAGGTCCACCGGAACTCTCAACCCAACGATAAGAAAGTAGGTCTGCATTTTTCAAACGGGTAAGCAATGGGTATAGCGTTCCTTCTAAAATTTGTAGGTTGGCTGATTTCATTTCCTCAATGATATCACTGGGATAAGCCTCGCCTCTTTTGATAATGGATAGGATGCAAAATTCCAGCACACCTTTTCTCATCTGGCTCTGCGTATTTTCTATGTTCATGGTCTGATTTTATCTATTTAAGATCGAATTGAAACACAAAAATAGTGAATTATAGAATACTATGTATTGCATAGTAGTATGTTTTATTAAAGTTTCTGTTAAATGGTAATAATTCCCTTTTTTAGTGAAAAAAGTGGGGATCTTCCTTATACTCACCCACCAAAAAATAAACAACGCACGCTGCCATTAATAAAATAAACATCGGCTCCAGCACTACTTCCTTCAATACTTCCAATAAAACACGGTCTTCCTTAATTTCAAAAGAATTATTTCCATGCTGCGTGCGACTGGCTTCAACTTGTTCGGAATTAAGTCCATTTGTTGTTGTGTCTATGTTCATCAGAAGCAATTTACATTTTAATTTTTTGAGTAAAGATCGCGTCAGCAATAATATAAGATATAGTAATAATTTACCTATGCGTATGTTAATTAGAGAGGTTGTAACAAAGTAATTTGTTAATTAGTAATATTAAAAGCAATGAAATTAAATACCATATATGTGACATAAGTGAACAGCGTTAAGATTGAGAAAACCTTTTATGACATCTATAACAAAATTTTTAAATAAGTCATAAATAACATAAAATAAAGGTTGTAAATTCACAAGTGAACCCGCCGGTTTATGTAGAAAAACAAATAAAAAAATCAACTTTATAATACCACTTGTTAATCACATATGAAAATTCGATAAACATAATTCATACGCTAACAAAGACTAAAAAAAAATAAAGATCATCTGAATATAAAAAGATAGAAATGAAAAAAACGATCAGCCTTATTTTGATTTCAATAATTTCCTTCGGAGCCTATGCACAAAAATTAAATTCTGAAAAAGAACTTGAAGTACTGCGCTTATTAAATAAGTATTTTTCAACGGCATCAATATCAAATTCAGACTTAAGATCATTTCATATTTTTCATGATACATTAATTATTTTTCATTCAAGTATTATTGAAGGAAAAACTGTTACAACCAATGATACAACCCTGATAGCGTTGGAGCAAATTGGAAAACTAAACCTCATAAAAGGAAAAAGCAATAATGAATTAGCAGGTTTAGGACTTGAATTCATACCCCTAAAAAACAGTCAGTTTAAAAAGGGAGAGCCTGTATCACCCAATTCAACAATCACTGATCAACAACTTGCAAGTACAAATGGTACACTTGTCCAAAAAATGTCTGGACAGTCGGCAGGAGTGCTTGTTGGAAACGACAACTCTCCTGGCGGAACACCTAAAGTACGTATCAGGGGAATTGGTTCTGTGAATGCAAACAGCAATCCATTATATATTGTTGATGATGTTCCCATTACAAATATCAATACTATTAATCCTGATGATATCGCTTCTGTTGAAGTATTGAAAGACCCATCATCTACAGCCATGTATGGCGTTCGCGGAGCAAATGGAGTAGTACTCATCAAAACCAAAAGGGGTGGAGAAGAAGAGGTAATTCCCAATGAGCTACAAAAACAAAAAGAACTTTCCTATGTGCTTTGGACTTTTGGTGATAAAGCCACCGAGATCAAAAAAACCAAAGAAGGTAAAAAACTAATTGAACTTATAAAGTCTATCAAAGAATAGAAATCATAACACTTGTTCATTTATATATCCCTACATATGTTGATCATGGGCAATGATCTGATAAATTGACTTTGCTTCTCCTTTAAATAATAATTTCAATCCCTTAACTTTAAGAACAAATAAGGGATATGAAAAAGTACTTCAATAAATCTATTTTAGCTATTGCATGCAGTGTACTGCTGATAAATAATTTACACTCTCAAGAGATATCTCAACCCATTACAAGCAAACAAATTGATTCGGTAACTGAATTGGTGTTGAAAACATTCAATGTTCCGGGCATTGCAGTGGCTGTGGTGAAAGACAATAAACTGATTCATGCAAAAGGATATGGCACAGCTATCCTTAAAACAGGACAAAAACTAAATGAGTTTACCCAATTTGGTATTGCGTCCAATTCAAAAGCATTTACATCTGCAGCTCTGGGTATGTTGATTGATGAAGGGAAGTTAAAATGGGATGACCGTGTAACCGATTATATTCCTGGTTTCAAAATGTACAACCCTTATGTAACAGATGAATTTACCATTCGCGACCTGTTAACACACCGCAGCGGATTGGGACTCGGTGCGGGTGATTTGATGATGTTTCCAGATGGGAGCAATTTCACAAAAGAAGATATCATCCACAATCTCAGATACTTGAAACAAACTTCAAGCTTCAGAAGTAAATATGATTATGATAATAACTTATACATCGTTGCCGGCGAAGTGATCGCCAAGGCTTCAGGAATATCTTGGGAAGAATTCATAGAACAACGCATCATGAAACCACTAGGCATGAATGCATCTGCTGCTTCCATATCGAGATTGAAAGATAAAAGCAATATTATTCGTCCGCATGCGCCTGTAAACGGAAAAGTAGAAACCATAGACATTGATTGGAGTGAAACAGCCAATGCGGCCGGAGGTATCTGGAGCAATGTAACAGATATGAGTAAATGGATCATGATGCAAATGAATCATGGAAAATATGGCGATCAACTTCAATATAAATTATTCAGTGATGAAGTACATGAAGAAATGTGGTCTCCTCAAACCATACAACCCGTGAGAACAACTGCTCCATACAATACCCATTTTTCAACCTATGGATTGGGATGGGGATTGAGTGATGTAAAGGGATACAAGCAAGTAACCCATACAGGCGGACTGGCGGGCATTGTAACGCAGGTGATGTTATTTCCCGAGATCAATCTCGGCATCATCGTATTCACCAACCAGCAAGTAGGTGCTGCATTCAGTGCCATTAGCAGTACGATAAAAGACAGCTACATTGGAGTGAAGGGATACGATTGGGTAAAAATGTTGCATGAGCGCGTTGTTGCCAATGAAGCCAATGCAAAAAAAATATTGGATGATGTATCAAAAGGAATTGAAGAAAAAATAAAACAAGCTGGTGGCAAATTTTCCATCGAACCCTATGCGGGAACATATAAAGATCCATGGTTTGGTGAGGTTGAAATAAGCATGAAAGATGGAAAACCTTGGTTTACTTCAAAAAGATCACCAAGACTAAGCGGAGAACTGTTCCCTTACAAAGGAAATACCTTGATTGTAAGGTGGACAAACAGAAGTTTGGATGCAGATGCCTACGTAATATTCAGCACTGACATGGAAGGAAAACCATCCGGGATGAAGATGAATGCAATATCCCCACTAACAGATTTTAGCTTCGATTTTCAAGACTTGGATTTTGTAAAAATAAAGTAATTCATAGATCATAACACAAGTATAAAAGAATCCCCTCCTGTCCAGGAGGGGATTCTTTATAATTATGTTAGGATTAATTAACAGGTAACGTTTTTAGGACCAGTCACTCACCTCACAGACAATTTTCCTTCGCTTGATTTTGAGAATTGTAATTTAAACATCAATCCTCTTGAAGTAACAATTTTAACAAATATGCATTTAAGTAATAATACTTAGTGGTTAAATGAGCTAGTGAATTGACTCTATTCATTTACGTTAAATGACATATGCATGCTAATTTTAGTACCTTTACAGTAGAATAAATTCATTTTATGAAAAAATTATTGGTGGCTTTGATGGCAATCGGATTGTTTTTAAATGTAACTGCCCAAAAAAAGAATTTTTGGAAGCAACACAACACATCTGAAATAATAAATACACATAAATCTGTAAGCAGAACATCTTTCCCAAAAAATTTTAAACTTTTTGATGTTGATGATATTTCATTTTTCAATGAACTGCTTTCAATTACTGGTAAAAAAAGCAATAAGCGTTCAATCGTCATTTCACTTCCCAATGCAGCAGGTGGAATCGAAGATTTTGAATTGGTTGAGTCATCAAATTTTGAGCCTGCACTTCAGGAAAGATTTCCTCAAATAAGAGCCTATTCAGGAAGAAGTATTAGCAAGCCTGGTTCAACAATTAAATTAAGTATTTCGCCACAAGGAATTCAAACCATGGTATTCAGAAGCGATGATGAAAATGAATTCATAGAACAATACTCCAACGATAAAAAAGTGTATGCTGTATTCAGATCTCAGAGAAAGCCAGGTGCCATACCTTGGAATTGCAGTACGACTGAAAAACAGATGGTGACAAGCTTGAATAACCAAGCAACAGCTTTAAGTCTTACAACGGCTAGATCAGGTGGGAATCTCAAAACACTTAGGTTAGCACAATCTTGTAATGCGGAATATTCAAATTATTTTGGGGCAACCAAAGCAGCTGATTCAAGCATAGTGCTTGCAGCCTTTAATGCAACACTAACTCGATGCAATGGTGTTTATGAAAAAGACCTGGCAATCCATCTCAATTTGATTGCAAATACAACCAAAATAATTTATTACACTGCTTCTTCAGATCCATATAGTAGCACAATGTCTAATTGGAATTCACAGTTACAGAACACATTGACTTCTGTTATAGGCGAAGCGAACTATGATATCGGACATATGTTTGGTGCTTCTGGTGGGGGGGGTAATGCAGGTTGCATTGGATGCATTTGTGTGAATGGTTCAAAAGGAAGCGGTATAACATCTCCTGGAGATGGTGTTCCCCAGGGAGATAATTTTGATATAGATTATGTAGTACATGAAATCGGGCATCAACTTGGTGCAAATCATACCTTTTCCATGAGTAATGAAGGTTCGGGTGTAAACAAGGAAGTTGGATCAGGCATCACCATCATGGGTTATGCAGGTATCACAAGCCAGGATGTGGCACCTCATTCAATTGATATTTTTCACCAGGCATCGATAGCGCAGATACAGACAAACGTAAACAACAAAAGCACATGTGGAATCACGATCAGCAACAGCTCTATTGCAACACCAGTTGTCACTGTTCCAAAATCAGCCTATACAATTCCTAAAAGCACCCCTTTTGCATTAACCGCATCAGCAACTGATGCCAATGCAAATGATGTATTAACGTATTGCTGGGAACAGAACGATAACGCAGGAAGCACACAAACAGGAGCGAGTAGCGTTGCCAGTGCTACGAAAGCTACAGGACCAAATTGGATCAGTTATAGTCCTTCAACTTCTCCGACAAGGCTTTTCCCGAAACTGTCAACCATATTGGCAGGTTCAACAGTAAGCGGCCCCCTCCCAGGTGGAGATGCAGTTGCCAGTACTGAAGCATTAAGTTCAGTAGCAAGAACATTAAACTTCAGGTTGACTGTACGCGACAATGCTCCATATAAAAATTCAGCGGATACAGGATATTCAATCGGACAAACATCTTTTGCAGATGTATTAGTTACGGTAAATGGAACAGCTGGGCCTTTTGCAGTAACAGCTCCCAATACAGCTGTCTCATGGAGAGCAGGTTCAACTCAAACTATCACTTGGAGTGTAAACAGCACAAACCTTTCTCCTGTAAATTGTTCCAAGGTAAAAATCTCTTTGAGTACTGATGGAGGGAATACTTTCCCAATAGTATTGTCTGACAGCACAGCGAACGATGGCAGTGAAGCATTTGTAATTCCCAATTCAGAATCAAGCACTGCACGGATTAAAATTGAAGCTGTTCGCAATGTATTTTTTGATATAAGCAATATAAATTTTACAATTCGTCAACCTGCTTTGTGTGGAGATGTAACAAATTTGAACACTACATTGATAACAAATAACAGCGCCAGGATTAGCTGGAGAAAAGTAACTGCAGCACTGAGCTATACTGTAGAGTATAAATTAAATACTGACACTGGGTGGACAACTTTCAACATTGCTCAAACAGATACCACTGCAGCACTAACTGGATTATTGCCAAATACAGCATATAATTGGAAGGTAAGATCAACCTGTAATGAGGGGGCTGGTGAGTATTTTCAGTCCAATTTCACAACATTAGCCAACTGCGGAACACCTGCAGGATTATCAACTTCATCCATCGGAGGAAATAACGCAACGATCAATTGGAATGCTGTTACCAATGCAATCAATTACCGTGTTGAATATAAATTGAACAGTGCATCAGATTGGATTTTGGTGAATGATACATCTACAAAAAGAAGTGTGATCTTAACAAACCTTCAAACTTCTACATCCTATAACTGGAGGGTAAGTGCAAGGTGTTCAGCAGGACTTGGTAATGCAACTTCTGCAAATTTTACTACTATTTGCCAAAGCCGCTATGATAGCAGTGCAAACGGAACCCTTGCCGGTGCTACTCTCATTCCATTCAATACAAACATCACAGGATTGATTAATGTAAAAGGCGATATCGACAACTTTAAATTGGTGTTTACCCAAGCAGACTCAATAAACATTATGTTGACCAATCTCGTGGTAAATTATAATCTGAAGCTCCTTAATTCTACCGGACAACAAGTGGCGATCTCTCAAAGGAACAGCACATCAAATGAATCCATCTCTATTAGGGTTTCTCCGGGCATTTACTATGCCCAGGTATATGCTGGTTCAACATCAATTTTCAATGCGACCAATTGTTATACCCTAAAGGCCACACTGCTACCCACTTCAAAAAAACTTGCTGAAATCACAAATTCAAAAAACAATCTCTCATCAACAACAGCAGAATTAAATCCTATTAAATCTGTGATCCTATATCCAAATCCAGTGAAAGATAAGTTGAACATAAAATTAACTGGAATTGAAGGTGCATCAGAATTCATCATTTATAATATGAATGGCGAAAAAATAATGTCAGCAAAATCGAACAAGGCTAATTCTGATTTGGACCTTACTTCATTGAAACCTGGATATTATACTATTAAAGTTATCAATCAAAACAAGATTGAGTCAAGCTTAAAAATTCTAAAATTATAAAATAGAAATCTCATCGAAAATTTAAAAACCCGATTATTTATTAATCGGGTTTTTTATTACCCTTTCATGTATCAAGTGATTTATTTTTTACTATATATACTTTATACTAATTTTATATTATATAAATATAATTTATGAACTATTCGTTTCATCAACTAGAAATGTTCTTGAAAATTGTACAAACCAAGAGCATAACCAAAACAGCTGAGGCAATGCACCTCACTCAACCTGCTGTATCCATTCAATTGAAAAACTTTCAAAAACAATTTGACATTCCCCTTACGGAAGTGATTAACAAAAAAATTTACATAACAGATTTCGGAAAAGAGATTGCAGAATCAGCAGAAAATATTATCAATGAGGCAAACCTTATTAACCATCAAATGATGAAGTTCAAAGGTGCACTTACAGGAACCTTGAAAATAAACTCTGTTTCAACCGGCAAATATGTTATCCCTTATTTTCTTTCCGAATTTCTCAAAAAAAATGAGAATATAGAATTGAGGCTTGATGTGTCGAATAAGTCCAAAGTGATAGAGAATTTAGAACATAACGAAACGGACTTTTCACTAGTGTCAATTGTTCCAAAAAACTTACAATTAAACAGTATTGAACTCATGCCCAATTCACTGTTTCTAGTTGGCAATGAACATATCCTCAGTAAAAATACCGAAATAAATAAATCAATTTTGGAAGGGCTTCCACTGATTTATAGAGAGGAGGGATCCTCTACGAGAATGACAATGGAAAAATTCATTGAAAAAAATCATATAAATGTGCGTAAAAAATTGCAACTAACATCAAATGAAGCAGTAAAACAAGCAGTATTAGCAGGGATAGGATATTCAATCATGCCAATCATAGGCCTCAAAAATGAATTACAAAACAATCAACTCCAAATCATTCCAATTAAAGGATTGCCAATAAAAACAACCTGGAATATCGTTTGGCTTAAAAGTAAAAAATTATCCCCCGTAGCAAAAGCATTTGTACAAGAACTAGAAAATCAAAAAGCTAAAATTATTGATGAATCATTTAGTTGGATTGCACAATATCATTAGAAAAATAAGTTAGCATTCAACTGAAAAATCTGAATATCAAATTTGATAATCTTGTAACTTTAAGATATAAGATTATCATATGAAAAACTATTCTATAATTGCAATATTCTTATTTCAATTTACCAGTCTTTATAGTCAGGATAAACAACAATTGAAAGTACAAGGGTTGATTTCAACTGTTGAGGTCCTTCGTGATAAATGGGGTGTCAATCATATCTATGCAAAGAATGAACACGACCTTTTCTTCTCACAAGGATATTGTGCAGCCAAGGACAGGCTCTTCCAATTTGAAGTATGGCGTAGACAGTCAACAGGAACCGTTGCTGAAATACTCGGCGAACGTGAATTAAAGCGAGACATTGGAACACGCTTATTCAAATTTCGTGGTGATATGCAAAAAGAATTACAGCATTATCATCCGAGAGGAGCCAACATCATCAATGCATATGTAGAAGGCGTTAATGCATATATTAATTATATCAATCAACATCCA
>CAMBGO010000011.1 GCA_945866165.1 Chitinophaga pinensis
TTCATGGCAACTTCAAAGTCAACAACAAAATCTTCAGGCAAAAGCACCAAAAAAACGGATACGAATCAATCATCAGTTGACCTAATAGGTCCATTAAAAGAATATTTTGGATTCGATGCTTTTAGGGGCAATCAAGAGGCCATCATTCATAATCTATTGAAAGGCAATGATATATTTGTCATAATGCCCACCGGCGGAGGCAAAAGCCTCTGTTACCAACTTCCAGCACTTAGCAGTAGTGGATGCGCCATTGTGGTTTCCCCGCTAATTGCCTTGATGAAAAACCAGGTAGACCTTGTTAGGGGGTATAGCAGCAAGGATAATGTTGCCCATTTTTTGAATTCTACTTTAAATAAGAAGGAGATTAAGGAGGTACACGACGACCTTACTTCTGGTAAAACCAAGATTCTTTATGTTGCTCCCGAAACGATGACTAGGCAGGACAACATCGATTTTTTCAGTGATCTTGATATCTCTTTTTTTGCAGTGGATGAGGCACATTGTATTTCAGAATGGGGGCACGATTTTCGTCCTGAGTACAGGCGATTGAGGGAAATGATGGACTTGATAAACAAAAAAGCGCCCGTAATAGCACTTACTGCCACTGCCACCCCAAAAGTACAGCAGGATATCGTTTATAGCCTTGGTCTTAGAAAACCTGATATTTTCATTTCTTCTTTCAATAGGCCAAACCTTTATTATGAGGTAGTGCCAAAGGTGAACAAGGATCAAACGATTCGAAACATCGTAAAATTCATCAAAGAGAACAAAGGCAAAAGCGGCATCATTTATACGCTTAACAGAAAAACCACTGAAGAGCTTGCTGCATTATTGAATGTAAATGGTGTTAAGGCTTGTGCATACCATGCTGGACTCGATAGTAAATTGCGCGCAGATCGCCAGGATCAGTTTATGAATGAAGATATGCAGGTGATTGTAGCCACAATTGCTTTTGGCATGGGCATTGATAAACCCGATATCCGCTATGTTATACATTATAATATTCCCAAGAGCCTTGAAAATTATTATCAAGAAACCGGACGAGCCGGTAGAGATGGTATGGAGGGTAAATGTATTTTATATTATTCCCATAAGGATGTTTCAAAACTTGAACATTTTCTGCGTGATAAGCAATTAAGTGAAAGAGAAGTAGGTGGCCAGCTTATTGATGAGATGGTTGCATTTGCTGAAAGTGGTCAGTGTAGAAGAAAAGTGCTAATGTCTTATTTCGGAGAGAAATATATTCAAGAAGATTGTGGAAGTTGTGACAATTGCCTTCACCCTAAAGAAAGAATTGAGGCAAAAGCCAATGCTGTTATTTTGTTGAAAGTGATTAAGGCTCTTGACGAAAGGTTTTCAACCGATTATATAGTGAATATTCTTATAGGTAGGATGATCCCACAAATCCAAATGTTTAAGCATAATGAACTAAGTGTATTCGCCTCTGGAAATGATGAAACCGAGCATTATTGGACTTCACTCATAAGATTCTTGTTATTGGAAGGCGTTCTTGAAAAGGACATTACTGAGCATGGGGTACTAAAGATTACAAAAGACGGAACTGCATTTTTGAAAAAACCCGTGTCCATAAAGCTTGTAATGAACGAGCTTTATGAGGATGCATATGAGGACGATGAAGAGGGTGTTGATAATTCAGCACCTGCTGTTGCTGACACACAACTTTTCGAAATGCTCAAAGATTTACGAAAGCAATTTGCAAAAGAAAAAAAACTGCCTCCATTTGTAATTTTTCTAGAAAGCTCATTGGAAGACATGGCTATTCAATATCCTACTACATTGGAAGAACTCGAAAAAATCAGTGGAGTTAGCAAAGGCAAGGCAATGCGGTATGGACAAACATTTGTTGAACTCATTTCAACATATGTCACTGAAAATGAAATTGTGAAACCTGATGATTTTGTAATGCGAAGCGTTGTGAATAAAAGCGGCAATAAAGTTTTTATCATTCAGCAGGTTGACAAAAAAACGACGTTAGATGTTATTGCTAAAAGCAGGGGAATAGAAATGGCACAATTGCTTGAGGAAATGGAAACCATTGTGGCAAGCGGAACAAAATTGAATCTTGGGTATGCCATTGACCAGATGGTTGATGATGATGACCAGGCTGATATTCTTGATTATTTCAAAAACTGTGAAACCAGTAGTCTTGATATAGCTAAATCAGAGTTAGCGGACCTTGACTTGGAATGGGAACAGCTCAAGATTATGCGCATAAAGTTTCTTTGCGATTATGGAATTTAATTAATTGATTCAATCATTATTATTTCATAATTATTAAAGAATTAATTTATGATTGACTTTTATATTTTTTGATTAATTGCTCTATATTGCATTCATGAAAGCAAATAGCTTCATATCACATCGACCGGTCCATTTTGCATGGATCTATGGCGGACTTAACCCGATGCCAGATTATTAACGTCGCTAATTTTATAGTTTATTTCTTGGTTATTTAAAGGTTTACAATTGGTATTGACTAATTGTGATTAGATCAAATTTCATTTTCTCCTTGAAATAATATTCAACCCAATTTTAAATAAGTTTTTAGTCATTCGAAAAATAACAATATGTCACTTTTCAATATTCATTCTGAAATAGGCCAATTAGAAAAAATTTTAATTCATAGTCCTGATAATGGACTGGGCAAGGTTGTTCCATCAAAGGCGCAAGACTGGCTCTTTGAAGATATTGTTCATCTCGAAACCATTCGTCGCCATGAGTATGATCATTATGTAAAACTTTTATTGTATTTCCTTGACCCAACAAAAATAAAAGGCAAGCTATCTGAAATAGATGATCATGTTGCCAACAGGGTTTTTTATCAGCCTGCACACCAATCGTTTCATCGTTCTGAAAATGTGATTGAGTTGCAATGGTTGCTTGCAGAAGTATTAGAAAATAATTTACTGAGTTCACAAATCATTGCTGCTGTATGTGCATTAGAAGGATGCACGCATTTTACACAAGAGTTATTGCAAACATATACAGCATCTGAATTGGCAAGCTGTTTACTTTCGGGAACTGGTAATGATAAATCTGTTTTATTTGCTCCCATTCCAAATTTTATTTTCACAAGGGATATTGGGATTGTTATCAAAGATCATATTGTCTTGAACAAGCCTGCAAAGATTGCAAGGCACCGCGAGGCTTTATTGGCAAAATATATTTTCTTTTATCACCCTATTTTCAGCAAGTATAAAAATAACATCATCGAGTTGCATCAAAACAGGCCTGCATTTTTGATACCTGATGAGAACAGCGAAAGCATCATCACATTAGAAGGTGGAGATATTATGATGATTTCTTCAGAACACCTTGTTATTGGGATTAGTGAAAGAACGAGTGCTGCTGCTGCTGCGCAACTTGCAGAGATTGTATTTGAAAAAGGATTGGTATCTAAAGTGAGTATGGTTAAGATTCCAAAGAAACGCGACTATATGCACATTGATACGATTTTTACGCAAGTGAAACGAGATGTTTGGGTAATGATGGGATTGTTCTCCGAACAGATGAACAATCAAAAAAATATCAATACAATTGAAAAGTCGTTGATTGAAAAAAGAGAAGACAATGTTGTTGTAATGCAATTCATGAAAAACAATCCTTCAAATCCTATTCACCTGAGCAGTCTTGAAGCGTTATTGAGGGATATCAGTATCACAGATTTTGGATGCAAAGAAATACAAATTATTTTTTCAGGTAACAATGAATATCCCTTTTCGGCCAGAGAGCAATGGACTGATTCTTGTAACCTACTTGCCATAAAAGAAGGCGTTGTTCTTTCTTATGATCGAAATGAAAAAACAAATGCTGCCTTTGAACATGCAGGGTTTAAATTGATTGATGTAGAAACACTTATTAATGATTTAGAAAATGGGAGCACTTCAATAGACGATATTCAAAATACAGTAATCCTTATGCCTTCAGCAGAATTATCGAGGGCAAGAGGCGGGTTTCATTGTATGAGTATGCCTTTGAATAGAAGTCAGATGTCAGAAGTCAGAAATCAGACGTTAGATTTCAGAGATCAGAGGTCAGTTTAAAATTTCCCATATAGAATTAATATCAGCATGAATTATACTTTAATAATTTATACACTTATCTTATTTCCTGACATCTGACGTCTGATTCCTGATGTCTTTCATTTATTAATAAAATGTAATTCTTCATAGCACATGAAAAATACTAAACTGCCATCTGACGTCTGTCATCTGACGTCTATATTAATGATTCAACCCATTTCATTCGGTTTCAATGAAGAGACGGCTTTGAATAATTATTTCCAGCAGAAAAAAAATATAGAGGATCCACAAGCCAAGGCATTGAGTGAATTCAATGCTTTCGTTGATGTGTTAAAAGCGCATCAAATAGATGTAACGGTTATTCCAGATACCCCTGAACCTAAAACACCAGATTCAATTTTCCCGAACAACTGGATTTCATTTCATGAAGGCGGTAAAATTGTGTTGTATCCCATGTTTGCAAAAAATAGAAGAAAAGAAAGAAAAAAATCGGTGATTGATAGGGTGTGTAAAAAATTTGGTATTCATGATCAGGTTGACTTAACACATTTTGAAAAAGTGGGCAGGTATATGGAAGGTACAGGTAGTATGGTGCTTGATCGAAATAATAAAATTGCATATGCGGGCATATCAGAAAGGACAGATCCAGGAATCCTGAATGCTTTTTGTAATGAATTTGGTTATACTCCTATTCTATTCAATGCAACTGATCGAAATGGGAAACTCATCTACCATACGAACGTGATGATGTGTATGGCGGATGATTATGTTGTTGTTTGTATGGATTCAGTTAATAATCCTGCTGAAAAGAAATTATTGAAGGATTCATTTTCAACTACAAAAAAAGAAATAGTCGAAATTGATTTTGATCAGATGGATCATTTCTGTGGTAATATGCTTCAGGTAAATAATATAAGTGGTGAAAAATTCCTGGTAATGTCATCACAGGCATACAATCATCTTACTAAAGATCAGATTATAAAACTATCTACATTTAATCCAATCATTCATAGTCCCATTGATACGATTGAAACCCTTGGAGGTGGTAGCGCCCGTTGTATGATGGCTGAAGTGTATTAGTAGTTGATTCAATTGATTCTTACATTTGTAATGGTGACCCTTATTGAACTAAAATTAACATCATGAAAAAAATAATGACATTTCTTTTTTTATTATTGGTTTCCTTTAGCTCAATCGCGCAGGTGTCAGATCAAAAGTTGATCATCATTACAACCGATGGCTTTCGCTGGCAAGAAGTATATAAAGGAATGGATCAACAGATCGCTTCAGATAGTAAGTTCAATCAAGGAGACAGTGCGGGGATTTTTAATAAGTATTGGAATTCAAATACAGAAGAGAGACGAAAAAAGCTACTACCATTTTTTTGGAACACAATAGCAAGTCAGGGGCAGTTATATGGTAACAGGGAATTTGGAAATAAAGTTGACAATGCCAATCCATATTGGTTTTCCTATCCTGGATATAGTGAAATCATGACAGGTATGGTGGATACCCTTATTAATACAAACGACTACCCGCCTAATCCACATACAACCATCCTTGACTTTTACAACCGCCAACCGGCTTATAAAAACAAGGTTGCGGCCTTTGGTGCCTGGGAAGCTTTTGATAGGATATTGAATGAAAAACGTGCCGGATTCCCTGTGCTTAGTGCATTCGATGACAATAGAAATGTGTTGAAAAATGCCAACATGCAATTGTTAAATGATATGTTGAAAAACTCATTCAGGCCATTTGGAGATGCAGAATGTCTTGATGCATTAACACACTACCAGGCATTGACCTATCTTAAAATCAAGAAGCCAAGTGTGATGTATATCTCATATGGTGAAACAGACGAGTGGGCACATCATGGTGATTATAAATTTTACCTTAATGCTGCGCATCAGTTTGATGCCTGGGTAAAAGAAATTTGGGACTATGTTCAAAGTCAACCTGAATACAAAGGCAAAACAACTTTGTTGATTACAACGGATCATGGCAGAGGAGATTTGGTAAAAAGTGAATGGACAGACCATGGTCAGAAAGTATCAGATGCCCATGAGATTTGGTTTGCAGTAATGGGACCTAAGGTCAGAGGCTTGGGTGAAATAAAAATCAACCAGCAACATTATCAGCAACAGCTTGCACAAACTGCAGCAATGTTGACGGGGATGAAATTCACTGCCGAACATAAAGTTGCAGATGCTATCTTGATAAAATAATTTTAAAAAAAGGGAATGCGAGTTAAAAGATATACTACTTTGTTTTTCTTGATTTGTATGGTGACTGTTTTTTCATCTACGGCACAACAATCCAAGAAAGAGTATAAAAAAGAAATTGAACGTTGGGATGTTGAACGACTCGAAAGTGTGAAGTCACCTACTGGTTGGGTAAATTTAGCCGGACTTTTTTGGTTGAATAAAGGAACAAATAAATTGGGCAGTGCTTCAGCTAATGAACTAGTGTTTAATAAAGAAGGATTTCCTTCATTATTGGGAACATTCGAATTGAATGGTGATAAAGTTAAATGGACCACAGCTTCAGGCAATGAAGTTTGGTACAAGAAAAATCAGGTGGATGAAATGGAAGTTTTTAATGTGGATTCCATGTCTTCACCATCGCTTTCCTATTCCACTTATCGGTGGAGTGTCATCAAGAGAGAAGATAAAATCGGTGTAAGGTTTCGCGACTTGAATAATCCCGCTCTGGATGCATTAACACATATTAATAGATTTGATGTTAATCCCAAATGGAAAATCAATGCTTACTTAGAACCATCAACATTTTCTACTGTTGCTATTACCAATGTACTTGGGCAAACCTATCAACAGGCATCACCTGGAAAAATTGTATTTGAAGTGGATGGCAAAACATATAAGCTTGATGCAGTTGAAGAAACCGCTGAATTGCTTCAGGTTATTTTTGGTGATGAAACAAATGGTATTGAGTCTTATCCTTCAGGAAGGTTCTTATATGTTACAAGGCCAGGTCCAGATGGCAAGGTGGTGATAGATTTCAATAAATCATTCAATCCACCCTGTGCCTTTTCACCATTTGCAACATGTCCGCTTCCTCCAAAACAAAATATACTTCCAATTAGGGTTGAAGCTGGTGAGAAGACAATACACCATTAGGCTTTTCAACCTCTATCTATCTTCAAATTTTTTCTGTAATTTATCTGATAGGCTCTTGTTTGTAGTTAATCAGGTTATTTAACAGCCGAGCAGCAACATCAATTTCTTTTTTTGTACCCAATCGCATTACATCGCAAAGTGCGAGCATTTCATAAAGTCTATGGTCTTTTCCCGATGCATAAACGGCCCCTGGGAATAAAGGAATAATTATCATCCCTTTTTGTCTGCCTTCCGGGTCTGGCCAAACATAGTGATCTGTTGGAGGAGAGTCTAGTCGGACAGTTGGCGCGCTTTGAGCTGTTCCTTTTCCAGTGAGTACGGCTCCTGGTTTAATAGGGAAAACATATTTAAGGCCATATCTAATAAAATTTTCTACTTCTTTTAGCTGCACAGTCCTCCTATCTGATCCAATTAATCCAGCATATTCTGATCTGGATATTGAATCTGATATTTCTGAAGCACTAATTTGAAGACTAGTAGCCAAGTCTTTATTCATCCAAGGCTCGTTACCTACGGCAATAATTTTTAGTAAAATTGGGATGTCGTGGGGTCGCATCCCTTTGTGAGCCTTCATTTATACTTTTTGGTAAAAATAAATAAAATAACAATAATTTGTGAATCGCGAATCAATTATTTATTACAGTATTTATTTTATTATATTGATATTCAATATAATATTGATATTTTATTTTAAAACCTGATTTAAGCCAAATTGCACCTTGAGACTATCTTTTGAAAAAACTAATCATCATCTTCCATTTCAGCTTTGATAAATGCAGCTCTTCTTGGTCCTGGGAAAGGCTTGTTGCCTTTTATGCCATGCCATAAGACGCGGTTGAATTCAATATCATTGTTGCTGTCTTCTACTGCGAAATTGAAGAGTTCTGATTTTTTCTGCCATTCATTGATTACAGTATTTCGTTGGTTGAAGTCAATATTTGGAATTAATGGATTGAATATGAATGCTTTAGGAATTGAATCAAAGCATCTCCACATAGGAGTGGCTGCTGCATCATATTGCGTCATGGGTGACATCCCAAGTATCAATTCCATGGTTCTGAGAATTGAAGATGTTGTATACGGTGTATGATCTACGAAGTTTCTTTTTACAAAACCTCCTGCAACATAAGCCGGACTTCTGTGTGCATCTACGTGATCGGCTCCATTTTGTGCATCATCTTCAAGAATAAAAACGGCTGTTTCATTCCAAATAGGGCTTTTTGATAGGTGTTCGATGAACATTCCAACGGCAAGATCGTTGTCGGCCACATGCGCAAATGGTGTTGGTCTTCCCAACCTAATTCCTTCGGTATGGTCGTTCCCAAAGCGAACGGTATTGAAATTGGGAACCTTATTTTGTTTAAGGAGAGAGTCAAAATCATTTTTCCATCGGTTGAACCTTGTAGTATCCCGAATCGCTAAATCATAGCCAGGGAAATTAGCACAATAGTTGTTAATCAAAGATTTGATGCTTGCTTTATCGTCTGAAACAAATTCTCCGTAGGTTCTATAAGATAAGCCATGTCGTTTGCAGTTATCCCATATAAAGCCATTTTTGTTATTGGCTATTTCCCTTTCTCCTTCTCCGCCATAAGTTCCACCCCGTCCGCCATAACTTGTTGGCCAGGTTTTTTCCAGGTAATCTGTTGCATAGGCACCCATGCTCCAGTTGTGGCCATCGGCACTCACCTCGGCATCAACATAAAAATTGTCTAACAGAACGAATGACTCTGCGATGGCATGTTGATTTGGTGTTATGTTTTTGCCAAATAAGAGCAATGAAGTATCTCCATTGCCACCTTTCACGTCTGCAAGCACCTGATCATAAGTACGGTTTTCTTTTATGATGTAAAAAACATACTTAATTGGGGAGGCCTGTCCGAGTTTAACTGGAATTGGGTAACCGGGAGCCTTGGTATCTGCAATTTCTGTTTTTGAAATCGAATAGGGGGTATTTCTGTAAACAGCTTTTGAATATTGATCTAATAGAGTCTGTGATGGCACTGGGATGACGCTCATGGTTCCAGTGAAAAGTGATCCAATGTATTGCACTTCGCTACCTTGTTTTGTGATGCCACCGTGGTGAATTACTTCTTCTCTTTTTCTAAGCGGTGAAGGACCAAATGGATTGGCTTTTGGGGTGAAGCCCTTGCCATTGGCAACCCAAAGCTTCCCGTTAATCAATCTTACCGATGTTGGGTACCAGCCAACAGGGATAAATCCTTTTGACATGCTTTTACCCGGGTTGGTTACATCAAATACTGCAATACAGTTGTTATTTGCGTTTGCAATGTACAAGCGTTTGTTCTTGAAATCCAGCGCAACACTATTGGTGGTGGATCCACTTGGGGAGTTTGGAAATAATGCAGCATCCAAGGTTTCAATTACATGCTTGCTTTTTAGATCGATGATTGAAACACTGTTATCGTTTGAGTTACATACATAAAGGAGCTTTTCATCAGGCGAAAGGATCATTTCATTGGGGTTGTCACCCACAGAGATAGGAGCCTTCCATACGTTCTTTTCCATGTCAAGAATCAATACTTTGTCGCAACCCCAGCATGAAACATACAATTCCTTTGTACTATTGTTGATTTTACAATCATATCCCTCTGCATCCAGTCCCAATTGTTTTTCTATCTGCTTGGTTTTCAAGTCTATAATATAAAGACTGCTGTTTTCCCTGGTTACAACATACATTTTTTGATGTTGCTCATCTATTTCAATGCCTGCCGGTCCGATTTTTGTTGGCCATGGTTTCCCAAGTACAATTCTATCTGCCAACACAAGCTTATTGTTCTTTATTTCATATTGAATGATCCAATTGTCATGACCACCTGAAGCGTATAGATATTTTTCATCAGCGCTGAATTTCAGCCCATACCATGATTTTCCAATTGAAACGGAATCAATGATTTTTTCAGTTTTCAGGTCAATTAATTGAATACTTTGAATGCCCTGGCCATTGTTGGTTACAGCCATGTATTTGGAACTTTTGCTGACTGCCAAGTTCAGGGGAAGGTCTCCAAGCGGGAATGATTTTCCAACAGGACTCAATTTCCAACCATTCACAAGCTGGACGGGTTCCGGGATCGATTGGGCTCCTAAATGAATCACTAACACGATGAAAATCAGGGTAATACGAAATTTTTGTATCATAACTAGATTATTTATGGGTATTTTAGGGCTTATTTTTTAATGTATTGAAATGATTTGCTTAATCAGCTTTTTCAACATAAACAGCCGTTCCATAAGCCAATACTTCTGTTAAACCACTCATCACATCATTAGCATCATATCTCATATTAATTATTGCATTACATCCTAGGTCTTTGCCATGTTGAATCATTAGCTGCAAAGCTTCTTCTCTTGCATTTTCGCATAATTCGGTATAAATGGTGCTTTTCCCTCCAAATATTGTCATGAATCCTCCAGCCAAGTTCCCTATTATGCTTCTGGAACGCACGGTAATACCTCTTACCAGGCCTATCTGTTTTGTAATCTTATAGCCTTCTAAATTTGTACTCGTTGTTATTATCATTAATCGTCCTTTTATTGTCAAATAAACTTAATAATTAGAAAGACTTTCATTTTTAAAGTTACACAATGATTAAGTGAATTATTCTTCCAGTGGGGATTTCATAATAATTTAATTTGAATTAAATTAATAGGTAAGTAGTATAATTTATAAAATTTGAAGTAGTTTTAATTGTTTGCTACCGATTGTAAAGTAAATTTTTATTATAATGCTACTTAACGCTGATAAAAAGTTAGCTAAAGCCCCCAAAGCTTCTTCAAAAAATCAAGACGAAGAGCTTAAGGGAGGAGAACAAACTGCGCAGTTGCAAAATGACCGTTCAGAGACCAAAAAGACTGATTTTTTTTCAGAATTGGCTAATTCAGGTAAGTCGGTAACACAGTTGATGGCCTTGGATGATTTGGCAAATGGTTCTTTTGGAATGGCGGAAACAGAAAATCAGGAAGCTACTACCCAATTAGCTGATAAAACGAATACTAAACCCAATAATACAGGTTTACCGAGTGAATTAAAAACCGGAGTTGAGCAATTATCCGGTGTTTCGATGGATGATGTAAAAGTCAACTACAACAGCAATAAGCCTGCACAACTATCCGCTCATGCTTATGCACAGGGATCAAATATTCATGTAGCATCAGGACAAGAGAAACACGTTCCGCATGAGGCATGGCATGTTGCTCAGCAGAAAAAAGGAAGGGTGGAACCTACTAAGCAGTTGATGGGTTCAATTCCGGTGAATGATGATAAAAAGCTAGAATCGGAAGCGGATGTGATGGGCGCTAGAGCGTTGCAAACAGGAAGATCGAGCACAAATCCAATACAAGCCAAAGTTGATAAAATATCAGGTCAGCGAGGAGGAACTTTTCAGTTGGTTCAAAAGCTGAATCTTGAAGGCACACAAAGTATGACTTCCAAATTCAAGGGTTTGTTCAGTGTTTTCGGTGATACAGAAACCACCCATACCAAACTTAAGAAGGAAGTTGAAAAGTTCAACGCAGCCAAAACAGATGCAGAGCAGGAAAAATTAAAGCCTGAAATTATTCGATTAGGAAATGAGTGGTTGGATAAAAATGCCTCGAAAAAAGATGACAAGTCAGAAGATCGAAATGAAAAAACAAAACGCATTTCGATTGAGAAAATCTTAAAAATGTTAGAACCTGCTCCATCAGCAGAACCTGCGCCACCTCAGGCGGTTGAAGATGAGGAGGCTACTTCGGAAGCATTGGAGGAAACTCCTAAAACACAAGAGGAACTTGGAGAAGAAGAGTTTGAGGAAAATGAAGCTGAAAGAGAAGTTTATAATAAAGATCAGGAAACGAAAGTTGAAGAATATAAAAAAGACGATGATTATCATTCTAGTATGCCGGGTGGATTTATCGGGGTCATGAAAGGCAAGCTAGTGGATGTGGTTAAAGACGTTCAAGATACAGAGGGGTCACTTCATCAAGCAGATAACTTCATCAATGGTGATGCGGCCGTAAATACATTTTTTGCTAATGCATTGTCTAAAGCCAAAACAGATGAAGAAAAACAGAAGGTGAATACACATGCAGATACTGTTTATCGAGGTGCTTTCAAGGGGAAAGTAATGAATAAGAAAAAGAAAGAGCTACTAGATGGCCCTATTCAGGCTTATAAAACATCATCATTGGCTGCTGCCAAAATGAATAAGCGAAGGATTCAAGAGACGGCAGCAGATAGGGTTATAGTAGAAATGTATTATAATCAACTTGAAAAGTTAAAAGATGGTGAGCATACTCCGGAAAACAACAAAAAAGCTGCGGACATTTACAAATTTGCTAAGGCACGAAAATTTGAAGTCACTAAAAGAAGAGACAAAGCTGTTGAATTAAGCGATAAGTTGGTTGAAGAAGAAAGAGTGAACAGCAAGACCTGGAATATTATAACTTCCATTGGGTATGGAGCTGCCGGTGCTGCATTCAAAATTGTTACCCTTGGAATGGGCAATATGAAGAAAAACCTTGATAAAAGAGGGTTCAATTCAAAGGAAGACTTTACACTGGATACAGATACTGAAGAAGTAACTCATGAAGAGTTTCAATCAACGGCGGGGATTTTTGATTTACAAGGACCCTTGGCACAAATGCAATCGATTTCAGGAGAGTTTAATGCAAAAATGGAAGCGAGAAAAGGAATGGGCACAATGGGAGGAGTATTTTCTGCACTTTCTCTTGGGTTAGAGGCAGGTAAAAAATTTCTTGGATTTGTAAGGGGTATTTTCTCTTCACTTGGAATCTGGTCTGCATTGCTTGCAACTGTGGCACCACCAATGGCTGCTGTTGCAGCTTGGTGTGGAACAATATCCTATTGGATTGGAATTGTAATGTCTAGCATTACAGTGTTAAGGGGTTTACTAAATGGTGTTGCGCAGGTTATGAATGATAACCCTGCTTTATTCTCAGAACTTGCTGGAGAATCCAAGAAATCTGCTCTTGATACATTTACTGAAGCTGGCTCATTTGCGGTTGGTACAGTTGGAATCAATATTGCTAGAGAAAAGATAACAGGTCAGGATAAATTCAACGCTGATGCATTAATTGATCCATCTAAAATGGTTTCATCAAAACTTAATCCTGGTGAAGGCCCCGGTACTCTATCTAATACATGGCTTCAAGACAAGTCTACGCAAGCAGGTGGTATTCTGGCAGCCGATGCGTTGGTTGGTGGCGCCGCCAATGTGGGTTTGGTAAATGCCGATAAGTCAATGTCCAACAACGATATGAAATACACCCAGTCCGTCAACAAAAACAGAAGGATAGGGAAGGAGGGTAAGAAAAAGGCAAGTGCAGGATCAGCTGAAACAGCGCTTATTGAAGAGTCATATGAAACAACAAAAGCCAAGGCAATAGTATCCGGAGCAAAACTCATACCATTGGTTAAGAAATTTGCTTCTGAAAAAGCACCAACTGCAGCAGCAGCTGGTGATAAAGTAAATGAAAAGGATAAGGAAAATGCATCATTGGTGCCTGCGGTAAGTGATACTGTTACGGATGTGGCAAGCCAAATTAATGCAGGACTTGAAGAGGTTGTAAAAAGTTAATAAATTTCATGAAAATCAAGAATGCTAGTATTGAATACAGTAATGGATCAGTTGTTTTAAAATATCCTATCTCTCCAGCTGAATTGTTGGCTATAAAAAAGGAGCACCTATATAATTTTCAAGAAAATTTTTTCGAGGTTGATCTCCCAGCTAGTTTTAATGAGGGTGTTATATCAATTATAGCAGAACAGCATTATGCAGATCATTTCAAACAAGGAGAAGACTTTGAGTTGAGTCCAGGCAAGTGGAATATCTTGAGATTCGAGGCAGATAAAAAAAAGTATGAAACATTTTTTTCTTTGCGCAGGGAAGGAAAAATTCCTGGTACGTTGGATAAAGCCTTAGTGAATTTTTCGACAAAAAGAGCCACTCAGGGACAAGACCTTTCAAAAGAATCAGAAGGTCACCTCAACGATGTGATGTCTGATATCGTTGAACTTGGGATCAACAACAAGATGGATGATGATAATTTGGAGAATATAGTTGGTGGGTTTATTTCGAAGGTTGGCGGCGAAGCAAAAATTGATACAAGTCCGATCATTGAAGATTATCTCAGCACCAATCAAATTCCAATAGATAAAGAAAATGATTGTTATTATTTCACTGTAATATTTAATGATGATAGCTGGAATGTTGAAATTGGAACATCTGATGATGGCCATAAACTCATTATCTATTCTTCTGTTTCTTACCAGTCAACTGAAAATATTACCGCACCATTGTTAGAAGACATCAACCAACTCAACCTTGCATTGAAAGATGGTCACTTTGAAGTTGATGCAGAGAATCAATTGCTGTATTTGAAAACTGATGTTGAAATCAACCTCTTTAAAATTGATGTTCAGTTCAAGAAACTCATTGATGCAAACTTTGATTCCATGAAAGCAATTCTACCAGTTTTAAGAGAAAAACACAATCAGAAAATTAGTTTTTCAAGTTAAGCAGCTTCACTTATTAAAATAAAACGCTAATTAAATTTTTGTAATATTATTTTAATTAACGCATTAAATAGTAACAAACCACACAAACATAAAGAGAAAACTTTCCTTCTTCATGAGGTTTGGACCATAATAGGTTAAAAAAGTATTTTTCTTGGAATGGTAATACCATGCAGAGGGACCTAAATAGGACCTTTTTATTTTGATGCTTTTAGTTCCTTCTGGTGACTCTAAGGTAAAATTCCGTGCACCCAAGGCAAATTTTGGAACAATCTTATAATGTAAATCACTGATTAGGATACCTTCAAATTTGGTACCTTTTGAAAGCCCTACGAATGCTCTAAGCTGTGCCTGGGCAGTGAGCTTATTTTTTAGGAATGTTTTTGTGTAGTCAACCCTCAAGCCAGTTTGGTGTTTAACCCTGAAAAAATCAAGTTGGGTATATGAAAAAACCTTCCAATGCGGGTTAAAAACCTTTCCAAAAATAACTTCTGTTCTGAAACCATTGTTTGGAAATGAGAATGCAGCAGGCCTAAATCGCAACTGCCAATTTTTTGGAAAGTTGTGCCTCATTTCAACTGTTGTAAAATAAGTTTGGGATTGCACTAGTAAAGGGGCGGATAAAAAAATGCATAAAATATTGATTATAATAACTTTATGTATCTTTATTATATTAATATTACTCAAATTACCTGTTTATAAGTTTAAAAATATATGCTTTAAAAGTAACTTAAAGCCATCAAAAATAGTATTTTTCCTCACTTTAATTTATTGTGTCCATAAAAACACCTTATTAATTGGCTTACCTATAAATTGTAAAGATTTATTTATTGTCATTTTTAGTCAAATTCAATATATTTTGGATATTTTTATCGTTTTGTAATAATTTAACTTTTTAATGTCAAGTTTGGTTCAAATTCCTTCAGTTTTACCCGGACTACATCATTTTGATGATGGAAATGTTGAATTATTCTTTGGCAGAAAGCGTCAAGTAGATGACTTGCTAAGCATTATTCAAGAGGGCCGTTTCATTGGTATTGTTGGTCCCGAAGGGGCTGGTAAAACATCACTTATAAAGGCCGGTCTTATTCCTGCCTTGAAGAATGGTTTTGCAGGTGCAGCAGGAAGAGAGTGGTCTTTTTGTTATTGCAGGCCTGGCATAACACCTATTGAAAATCTTGCTTCTGCCCTTTCTGAAAAATATGTGTTGGGTGACCAAGAAAAAGGTTCACTTGAAATGGATGATGAGATTGTAAAGTTGATGCGTAAGGACCATTCAGGAATTTTAAATGCTGTATCAAAATATTCGATTTCTGGAGATGGTAATCTGCTGATCATCATTGATCAGTTTGAAGACATATTTGATTTGTCAGAAAAAGGAAAAGTTGGCTTAGCTTGGCAGCAAGAAATAGCATTGTATTTAAACAACATTGCAAAAGCAATTACTTCAAAAAATGCCTCCGTTTATGTATTGATTTCAATGCAATCTGATTTTATTCCTTTGTTGTATAACTTCAGGGTATTGCATGAACACATCAGCAAAGGACTTTATTCAGTTCCCAATTTCAGGCAAGATGATTTTCATCAGGTTGTCAAAGGTTCCCTTTTGCATTCAGGCTATAAAATAACTGATGATGCGTTGAATTACATCGAAGAAGGATTCAATCAAGATCTTCGAAACCTGCCAATGGTCCAACTCCTTCTCAAAAAAATTCAGTTAACATACCCACATGAGGATGCTGAAGAATTGACTGAATTAACCCTTTCTAACATCAGAAAATTAGGGGAACTGGAAGGAATTGTTGAAAAGGATTTGGATCAATATTTTAATCAACTTTCAATATTTGATCAGCAGGTTCTTGAATTACTTTTTAGAAATATTACACAGCCAGGCGAAGGCTTGACAATGAAGAAGCCAAGAACCCTAAAAGAGATCAATGATGTATTGGGGGTTGAAAAAAATGAATTGGTAAGGGTTATAACGGATTTGAAAAATATAGAAGAGGGGATATTGGATGTTATTGAGCCCTATCAAAAAAATGTTTCTCATTTTAAAGAGGCTTATATTTCTGATTCAGCCGTTATCAATTTATCAAACAATCACCTGATTAAAAACTGGCCTAATCTTGTGCGTTGGATTGCTGAGGAAAAAGAATCTACAGATACATATATACGCTTATCTGAAAGTGCAAAATTATTTCAGCAAGGACAAACCGGATATTTACGCCCTCCTGATCTAGATCTTGTAATGGCATGGTTTGATAAGGTTCAGCCCAAAAAAATCTGGGCTGATCAGTTCAATCCACATTATAGAATGTCGATTGACTACCTACTCAAGAGTAATGAAACCTATATTGAGGAACTAGAGCAAAAAGAAACAGAAAGAAAAGAGGAGTTGAGAAAGGCAAGAAAAAGACAACTTTTTTTAATTGTTGTAGTTGGCATTGTTTCTTTATTTTGTGCTTTTGCATTTTTTCAAAAATACAAAGCCAATCAGGCTACTGAAGCTGCAAAAATTAGTGCTGACAACGCAGAAACTGCTAAAAAAACTGCTGACAATGCTGCTAAGCTAGCTGAAATTGAAAGAAAAAATGCTATTGCAAATGAAAGGACTGCTCGTTTAGAAAAAATCAAAGCCGACAGTGCCACCATTCAAGCAATGAGAGCGGAACAGGAGGCTAAGCGTTCAGAAGAATTTGCAAAATTTGAAAAATCAAGAGCGGAAGTACAAGCAGAGAATGCTAGGAAATCCATGGAAATTGCAAATAGGGAAACCGACAAAGCAAACGTTGCACAAAAAGAGGCAGAGGTACTTCAAAAAAAAGAAACACTTTTAAAACAATTGGAGAGTGCCAAGGCGCGTATATTGGCATTGAATAATCGATTGAGTTACGAAAAGTTTGACAGTGAAAAGGACAAGCTTGATTTTGCCAAGGAAGTCGTTGCAGCATATCAAAAACTTGATACATTGTCTCGTGAAGCAGAAGAAGATGGCAAAATACTGCCTAACAATTCATTGTATAGTTTACTTACACAGGTTGAATATAAAATTTTAGAAAACGCATCTCAATTAGAAAGTAAATATTTTGTTGTTGATAAAAGCGCAATTGGTGCTGGGCTGAGGTCTATTGATCTAATCAATGGCAATAAAATCATTGCTGCTGGAGACGAGAATGTATTAATCAATTATGCTGTTAATACAGGCAATATTCAAAAAGTTATTCCTAAGCTTAATAAAAAGCGGATTCGAAAAGTAACATTTGTTGATGAAAACAAGGTTGTATTTACCAATGTAACAGGTGGAATTTATTTGATGGATCTTTCCAATTCAACTGATCAGAAGTTAAAAGAAGATGGACAAAACGCTGAATTTCCAATAAATGACTTGATTGTAAGCAATGAAAAAATATACACAGTTTTTAATGGGAATCTGGTGCAATACGGCACTAAAAATTTTGAATCAGCAAACCTTCCTTTAAAATCAGTAGAGAATATTTATGAATTGAATTCAGAAAAGATTTTTGTGAAAACTTCACAAGGTCCTTTTCTGCTTGATACCAAGTCTATGGCCATCACACCAATTGTTTTGGCTCCTGAAAAAGAAACCGGGGGATCTCCAAAAATATCTGCAGTGGTAGCTTCAGAAAATAAAGTCTTCATTGGAACGGATGATGGTAAGATTTGGATTTATGATAATCCCAAAGGAACATTTTTAAATCTTAGAAACCCTTGGACCATATTTGCCCACAAATCGCGTGTTACTGCGTTGGAATATGATATTAAGTCGAACCAATTATTTACCGCAAGCCTAGATAAAACAGCCAAGATTTTTGACTTCAGTATTGAAAATAGAGATAAAATAAGAGCACAAGTAGTGAAAATTGAGGGTTTCGATAAGTGGATCTGGGATTTTGTGTTGGTATCACCAAAGAATAGCAATACCCAGCTATATACTGTTGATGAAAAAGGAATGCTCATGAGGTGGGATACACAAGCAGATGCTTTATTTAAAAAAATTGATAGTTGGGTAAAACAAAATAAATAAAACACAGGAAGTAATTTTTAAAATGGCGTCATTATTTTATACCTACAAAGAAAAAAGCGCAGGAGTTGCAATACAGCAACTTAAGGATCACAAAATCCTTTTTTTGGTACATTCAGGTGATACCATGTTGGACAGGGAAATTGAATCTTTTATTTTTGATTCTTTTTCAAATCAATATAAAATCATTCAAGAATTTTCAGCATCAACAGAGGTTGAAATAATGGATGTTGCAAACAAGGGTAGTATTTTTTTATTTCCTAATTTCAGTTCTTATCTCGATAATTTAGATTCAGATGGCATAGAGTCTTTCATTAAATTGATTTCAAATTTTGAAAAATGGAACTCTCACATCATATTTCAGATTAGCGAAGGAATCAATGAAGTCGATTCTTTATTGAATAAATTGGCTGAGATTAATTATATCCTTACAAAATCATTACATGTTATATCAAGGGTTCCCAATCGATTATACAATGAATTAATTTTAGATTCATTCTCAAAGCATGGCATTGAGGTTGACAATGAAACAGCTGATGTAATGCAAAGAGATCAGAAATCTTTTAGCCTTTCCTATACCTATACACAACTATTTGTTGAAAAGGTATTGATTCATTTTCAAAAGACCAATCAGAAAGGGAATACATCCCGCTCGTTGGATATAAAAGAATATGAGTCAGTGGGAACTTTAAGGTACTTTATTGAATACGCATGCAAGTCATTTCTAGCTGAAGCAGAATCTTTTTCATCATTTCAGCAAATAGAATATGTATTTAGATCATTGCTTTTATTTAAAAATGATAACCCCCAAAGGGCTCATTTAACCCAAGAGCAGGTTTCATTAAGGTCTGGTATTCCAATCGATGAGGTAGTGAAAATCCTTGAACTTGGATGTGATAAAAAACATCAGATTATTGTAAAGTCGAACGACTTATTTAGCATTTCTAGTGAAGAATATTTGATCCATTGGAGTGATTTAAAAAAATGGATTTCAAGTGAATCTGAAGCAATAGAATTGTATCATAAGTATTCTAAGCTGGCTGATGCTTATGAAAAAGGAGAGACTCAGTTATTAAATGGAATACAATTAGAAGAAACGGATAAGTGGAAACAATTCAATCCCGTCAATTTGTATTGGGCATCCTCTTATAACCCTGCATTCGAAAAAGTTCTTTCTTACCTTACTACTTCAGAGCAGGCTTTTCAGGAATACTTAGCAGCACAAGAAAGAAGCCGTTCAAGAAGATTAAAAACAGCCTATAGCATTGCTTCTGCCTCTGTGGTGGGCTTAATGGTTATTCTTGTTTTATGGTTTCAAGCACAAGAGGCTAAAAAAAATGCTGAAAAAGCACAAGAAAAAGCAAAGCAAGAAGAAAAGAAAGCCAATAAGAATTTTGAATTAGCAAAGCAAAGTGCCAAGGAAGCAAAGAATGCTGAGCTTGTGGCCAATGATGCTAAAGGAAAAGCATTGCAAGAAGCTAAAAATGCATTAGACGCAAGAGCAAAAGAAGAGCAACAAAAAACAAAAGCAATTGAGGCTGGAGAAAAAGCAATTAAAGCCAGGGATGATGCCAACCAGGCAAAGGATGAGGCAAGTAGGGCAAAAGACCTAGCTGATAAAAACCGGGAAAAGGCAGAAGAAAAAGAGAAAGAAGCAAAAGAAAATTATGGGAAGGCTGAACAGCTGCGGATTCAACAAGAGGCCAGGGCCAATGCCTTATCAGTTTTTGAAGAATATGATAATAAGAATTTTATACAAGGTAGAAAAAAGGCCAGTGAAGCATATACTTTGTATAAAAAGCAGGGAGGTAATCCATACGAAAAGGATATTTTAAATAGCCTTTTTGTTGGACTTATTCGCGAAGACGTCAAGTTGTTTAAACTCGATTTGGATTATCAGCCTTCAAAAATGTGCATGAATGCTTCAATGGATAAAATTGCAGTATATGGACTTGATGCTTTTTTACGAGTTTATGATTTGAAAAATCAACGAAAGCAAATAGAGTCAATCAAGGTTGATAAAGTAATAGGAATGGGATATGTAAAAGAAAAGTTGATTTTACTACAACCCAATGGTTTGATTTTACACGATGGCGCCACAAATACAAAATTACCGATGGCAGACATGGTTGGTAAAACCTTTAAAGAGTTTTTTATTAATACCAGCTCAAATGAAAATACAATTTACATTTCTACTGATAATGCTTTGCTGTTATATCAGTATAAAAATGGGGAGCCGTTGAAATTAATAAAATCAATTGCAGTAAATCATTCTTCTAATTTTAAAAAGGGAAAGAGCGAAGTTTTTTTCTCAGCAGACAATCAGTTGTTTTCCGCAAGTGATAATGGAACAGTAATGAAGAAAATTCTTACCATTAAAAATAACATCACTGCTATCTCTTCCCCACTTACATCAGGATTAGTTGCTTTAGGTGATGAACAAGGTAATATATATCTAATTGATCCAAAAACGTCTCAAATAAAGAGCGAAAGAAACAAATTACATTTATCAAAAATAAGTGGATTGGAAGTGTTGCATACCCAAGGCGGCACAGAAATACTTTCAAGTGTTGGGTTGGATTGGGCGTTGAATATTTTTTATTTAGCAGACTTACAAAGTAATTCATTGCCTACTCCCATTACGCTGAAAGAGCATAAAGGATGGATAACAAATTTAATAATAAATAATAATTCAAATCAGGCATTGACTTCCAGCTATGATAGGACCATTCGTTTTTGGCCCTTACTTCCTGAACAATTGATTTATAATTCTTCAACCCCTACATCGAATAAAAAG
>CAMBGO010000012.1 GCA_945866165.1 Chitinophaga pinensis
ACTTTAACTGGTGGTCAGTTTCTTGCTGGAAATGACGCAGGTTCTAAAGTTGATTTTCAATTGAAATGGATTGACGTTAACCGTATCCTGACAATGACAAAGCAAGAGTTGTTCATTAAATATACTCGTAGCTACATTGACAAGAACGATAACCCAGCTGTCGCAGATTTTGGTACTAAGTCTTTCAAGACAATGGATTGCAAAGGAAACAATGAGGCATCTACATTTAGCGTTACTGCTAGTGATATATACACTTTGTTCGCCAGCGGAACCTTTGATTTTGGACAAGGTAAAGTAGCAATCTTTGATGCTACCAGACCAGATGGAAAGCGTTTCACTAATAAAGATGCGTTCGAGCTTAGTTGGGCCTTCACTGGTAGCAATGGCTTGGTTTACAAATGGTGGTCAGTTTCTATTGTTAACCTTGAGGTTTATGCAGATGCTGCGAATAGATCAATTTTGGCAAATGCAAGTGTGAAGTGGGGAGTTAAATAGATAAATCCATTTAAAGGATAAACAAATTGGGAATAAATCATATTTATTCCCAATTTTGTTTTTATAACATTCCAATTGGACTAAAAAACAATATGGGTCGTATTTCCACAATATTTCATTTTATCGCTTGTTTGGTATCCAGCTTATTATCATGCCAGATTTCTGCGCAAGAGGTCAATTATCATGAACATATTGAACCCATTATCACTACCCATTGTACTCGTTGTCATCAGCCAAATAATGTTGCTCCCTTTTCTTTGCTGACATATGATGATATTTCCCCAAGGGCCAAGTTTATCGGTCATGTTACAAAGACCAAATACATGCCTCCATTCAAAGCAGATGCTACGTTTCAGCATTACAAAAATGAAAACATACTAACGCCTGATGAAATTCAATTGATACAAGATTGGGTAGCAGGGGGCATAGTGAAAGGCAAAAAAAATGCCAAGAAAATACCAGATGTACATGCTGTAACTTCTGATATGGCATCAGAGACTAATCATGTAAATCATAAGACAGAATCCCTTGATATCGGCATGCAACAAAGATTCATATTACCCGAGAAAGGTAAAGAAGAATTCAGGTTTTTTCACATTCCGGTAAATAACAAAACTGAAAAGTATATTCAATCCATTCGATTTATTCCAGGGAATAAAAAACTGGTTCACCATAGTAGGGTGATGACAGATACCAGTGGAACAACAGCTGGGATTGATGGACTTTCTGAAAGTGATACTGCGATTTATAAATTTCAGACCAATCCATTGGCTGATCCTTTTCTTTTTGGGTGGGTGCCCGGAAATGATCAGATCATTTTTCCGGAAGGAACCGGTAAAAAATTATATCCTGGAACGGATTTTATTTTTAATATGCATTATTCTCCTTCACCAATTATTGTGAGTGACTCTTCTTCAATACGTATTCAATTTGCTGATAAGCCAGTTGAAAGAGAGGTGATTACCCTAAGTTTAAAAGAGGACAATATATCTAACCTGCCTTTTTTAATTAGAGCCAATACAAGTCCAGTTTTTTACATGCGTTCTGCGATGACCGAAGAAGACATCTCCTTGATATCGATTATGCCGCATATGCACCTGCTTGGAAAGCGATTCAAGGCATTTGCTGTTAGTCCTGATGGAGAACTCATTCCATTGGTTAATATCCCGGATTGGGACTTCAATTGGCAGATGACCTATACGTTCAAAAATTATATTCATATTCCCAAGGGTTCTGTTATATATGCAGAAGCCCAGTATGACAATACCTCGCAGAACCCAAGAAACCCTACACGTCCTCCCAAAGATGTTAGTTATGGTTGGGGCACCAAGGATGAGATGATGAATCTTATTATTTATTATGTAAAGTACAGGGTGGGGGATGAGAAGATCGAGCTTTAATTAAATTTATCTCTTTTTCTGAGCCGCCTCTATAAAACACCCTATAGGTTCTGCGTAAGGCTTTGTGATGGCTTTCTCTTGTAATGCTTCCAACATTGCATCTTCAAGATAGTGTTCTGTAATATTGATCCTGTTTTTTCCTAGTTGATAATACCAATCATCTATTGCCCCATGGTATAGTATGTCCCCACTTGATGAAAGTAGAAATACCTCAGGTGTTACAGTAGCGTTGAATTGTTTTGTTAATTTGAATTGTTTATCATCTATGAATGGAGTTGTTAGGCCATACGTTGTATTAAATTCCTTAATTTTTTTCTTGATAGATTTTTTCCCATCATTTGGAAACACCAGATTTATCATAACTCCTTTTTTGCCGTATATATCTTGAAGCCGTATTATTTCTTTGGTGTATTGTTGACTGATTGGGCAGCTTGTGGCAATGAAAAAATAAACAGTAAGCTGCTTATTTATGTTTTCTTGTGAGAATAAAAAATTGAAAAGCATTAGCAATGCAATGACTAATGTAGATTGAATTGAAAATCGCTTCTGCATGTTTTCAATATTGAATATTCTTGTAACTATAGAATTAATCAAAGACGAATCTCTTCCATATTGTTGTCAAACAGATGGAATTCAGTAAGATGATAATTGTTGTTTTGGCTTAGCGAAATGCTAACCTTGTATTTCCAAGACCATTTTCTTCTAATTGAAATAAAGCCACTTGTTAGATAGGCATAGAGGATGGGGTGTACACTAATACTAAGTTTTTTATGCTTTTGTTCACTCAAATAGCTGATGTTCTTCTCTATTTCATCTTCCAGAACAAGTGCAGATGATATTTTTCCAGTACCCTGGCATGATGGGCACAACTCTTGGGTATTTATATTCATTTCTGGCTTCATGCGCTGACGTGTTAGCTGCATGAGGCCGAATTTTGAAATAGCGAGAACTGAGTGTTTGGCGCGGTCTGATTTCATCAGTGCCTCCATTGCCTCATGTAATTTTTTCTTGTTCTCAGGTAATTTCATGTCGATGAAATCAACTACAATGATGCCTCCGAGGTCACGCAGCCTCATTTGGCGTGCGATTTCTTCAGCAGCCTCCAGGTTGGTTTGCAAGGCATTTTCTTCCTGGTTGTTGCTAACGCTTTTATAACCACTGTTCACATCGATTACATGCAACGCTTCAGTGTGTTCTATAATTAGGTATGCTCCACTAGGAAGATTTACTGTTTTGCCAAAAGCTCCTTTCACTTGTTTGGTAATACCAAAATGATCGAAGATGGGGGCCGTTGCGCTGTATAAGTGAACAATATCAGATTTATCAACAGCAACCCTTTGAATGTATGCTTTCGCATCAGCATAAATTTGTTTGTCATTTACCACAATCCTATTGAAATCGGCATTCAGAAGGTCCCTAAGTATGCTGGTTGTCTTGGTTTGCTCACTCATGATTTTACTGGGAGCAACTGCACCACTGAGGTTTTCCTGTATCAATTTCCATTTACTGAATAGTGAGTTTAGGTCCTCATGAAGCTCAGCTGTATTCTTACCTTCTGCGGCAGTACGCACGATTACGCCAAAATTCTTTGGCTTGATAGCCTCGATAATTTTTTGAAGCCTTTTCCGCTCTTCGCCAGAATGTATCTTTCGTGATACTGCAATGACATCATTAAAGGGGGTAATTACAACAAACCTTCCTGGTAGAGATATTTCACAGCTCAACCTTGGGCCTTTTGCAGCAATGGGCTCCTTTAGAATCTGAACAAGTACGTTGGGTTTTTGGCCGAGCACTTCATTGATCTTACCTGTTTTGAGAATCTCAGGTTCAACATTGAAATTTGAAAAATTTTGTTGGCTCTGTACCGGTGTGTTTATTGAAATTTGCGTGAATTTCAACAGTGATTTGCAATAGGGACTGAGATCTGTATAATGGAGAAAGGCGTCTTTTTCGAATCCAACATCCACGAATGCAGCGTTCAGTCCGGGTATTAATTTCTTCACCTTACCCAAATAGAGGTCTCCAACAGCAAAACTGGCGTCGTTTTTTTCATTGTGTAGCTCAGCCAGTTTTTTGTTTTCCAGCAGGGCTATTTGAACGCCCTGCGCTGAAGAATTTATGACAAGTTCCTTGTTCAAACGTAATGGTGGTTAACATCCTTAATAGAAACAGGGTGCCATTTAAAATGACACCTGCAGCTATTGGTGTGATTGAATGTAATAACAGTGTTGAGAAACTCGTTTATTTCTTCTTATGACGGTTCTTTCTCAACCTTTTTTTACGTTTGTGAGTAGCAATTTTATGACGTTTTCTTTTTTTACCACAAGGCATAGCAGTTATTTTTAATTGTGAATGATTACTTTAATGTCTTTATTTTTTCTTCTAATGCTTTTATCAGTTCTGGGTTCTTAACAGCTTTTAGTCCCTTTTCATACCAGATTTTTGCCTCATTATTATTACCTGCCTTCTCGTATAATTCAGCGAGTAAAAAAATTGACTCTGTATTTGATGGATCTAATTCCAATACTTTTTTGAAGCGCTCTGCTGCTTTGTCCGTTTGTCCCGATACCATTCCGCCATATCCCAACATGAACTGGGCAAATACATTGTTTGGGTCTTTGTCAGCAATGGCCCTGATTTTTAAAATCCCTTCCATTGGTGCACCCGGAACGCCAAAAAAATAAGTGCTTCCTAATCCAATAATAGTAGAGTCGTTGTTTGGATTTATCTTAAGTGAGCGACTGAAAAGGTCATTTGCCTCTATTGCCATCCACTTTTTTAGTTCGGGGTTTGATATTCCCCTCAGCTCCTCCAGCATTGATTGGGCGGCAAAGTTGAGGTTTTTTTCAGAATTTTCCAATTTAGCCTTTTCCCCACTATAATATACGAAGGGCAGGAAGCTTCTAGCACTGTCTCGCCAAAAATTGGAAAGCGATTGAAAATTTGCAATACGTTGAGTTACAAGGTCTCCCCTCGTAAGTGCATCTTCTAACGACGTAAGATAGGCTGATTGTGAAGGCGTTAGGTCTTTTTTAAGGGAGTTAATAAAGCCATTAATCTCAAATTGTTCAGATTTGGCGGTCTCTTTGTGCTCATCGTGGTCAGTATGGCTTGGTTTAAACCTCCCGAATGCATACAAGGATAGTAATAGAATCACACTTGCAGTTACTGCAATCCATTGCTCTTTTTTCAACATGGTAGGAATTTAGTCTGCGAAGTTAAGTTGCTCATGCCATTTCATCCTCACCTTCATCCTTGATAACTGTGCCAATTTCTAGTTTTTTCACTTCAAGCATGAATTCCTTGGCAGGTTTGAAGGCAGGAATGAAATGTGCTGGGATTTGAACAGCGGTATTACGCTTGATATTTCTTCCGATTTTTGCAGCTCGTTTTTTTGTAATGAAGCTCCCAAAGCCACGTACATAGATGTTTTCACCTTTTGAAAGGGTTGCCTTAATTTCCTTGAACATCGTTTCAAGGGTAACTAATACGTCTACCTTGGGAATATTGGTCTTTTCAGCAATTTTATTGATTAGGTCTGCTTTTCTCATAAAAAAAAATTGAAAAAGTTAGGTATAGGATAGTAGGTAATTATACTTATATGCCAAAACTTGTAAATTTATATAGCTCTATTTGTTTTTTTGTTGATTTTATTCACCATAAATTTCAGTTATTTTCACAGTATTACCAAAAAATTATTTTTATAAGTGCCTGAAAAACAACAAAAAACACGCTTTTCTGCCCAATTGCTTTCATGGAATTCCACCCAAAACAAACGGGTTATGCCATGGAAGGGAATAAAAGACCCTTACAAGATCTGGTTAAGTGAAATAATCCTGCAGCAAACCAGGGTAGATCAAGGGATGGCTTATTATCAGGCTTTTGTAAAACATTTTCCTACGGTACATGCACTTGCACAGGCAGAAGAAGGAGAAATATATAAACTTTGGGAAGGGCTGGGGTATTATTCTAGGTGCAGAAACCTAATTCATACCGCCAAGGTAGTTAGTGAGCAGTATCAGGGGCAATTTCCGAATACCTTCGAAGGCCTGCTTTCACTTAAGGGTATTGGTGCCTATACAGCTTCTGCCATAGGTTCATTTGCTTTTGGTTTACCCAGGGCAGTGGTTGATGGAAATGTGTTACGTGTGCTATCAAGGGTTTTTGGCATAGCCCTACCCATAGATCAAAAGGAAGGAAGAAAGCATTTTGATGAATTGGCACAAGAACTGATAGATATAGATGAGCCAGCAGCCTACAATCAAGCAATCATGGATTTTGGAGCCACGATATGTACCCCTCAAAAGCCATTGTGTGTATCCTGCCCATTCAAAAAAAATTGCATTGCGCTGAATCAAAATAAGGTCTCTTTTTTTCCCGTTAAATCACCAAAGAAAAAACCCAGGGATCGCTGGTTTTACTATCTCGTATTGCAACACAAAGGATCTTATTTGGTAGGTAAGCGGGAGCAGAAAGGTATTTGGCAGAATTTATATGAATTTATACTTAAGGAAGTTGAACAAAATGAATCCGACAAAGAAGTGAAGAAGTTTGCCTTTTGGGGAATAGAAAAATATAAAATATCTAGCACCGATATTTTATTATCGGAAGATATTAAACATCAACTTACACATCAAACAATCCATTGTAAATTCGTTAAGATAACAATCAACAAAAAAATTAATATTGATGGGTATGCTTGGGTCAACGCATCAGAACTTCAGAATTTCGCCTTTCCACGACTAATTACCCGCTATTTGGAATCAATTTCAGGTGAATGACAATAAAGAACCCACTTAATTCTGTATTTTTATATTTATACGATTTCAATGTAAATCCTTTCAATGCTTTTTGCTAACCTTTTATTCAACTTCGTCTCGTTATTATCTGCTCAGCCACAAACTGCAACAGTTATACTTTGGGCTTTATTTATCATTTCAATTGTAATGCTCTTTATGAATTCTGGAGCAGAGATTGCTTTTTTTTCAATTGGCTATAAAGACATTAAAAATTTAAGATCAAAAAAATATCCAGGAGCCAATAAAATCCTTTACCTCATACAAGAACCCAATCACCTTATGTCTTCGATGTTGGTTGGTAATACAGTGTTCAGGTTACTCATCATTCTTCTTTGTAATTATTTAATTCGAGATGATTTTTTTCCAGGGCTTACCGGTGTTTTATTATTTTTAATTAGGCTGCTTATTGCTGTTTTCATCATTTTGTTATTTGGTGAATTACTGCCCAAGGTTTGGTCTGCCAACAATCATATCCGATTTGCTTTTTATTCGTCATCATTTGTTTATTTGATTTTTTGGATATTTCGAAGGCCTGGAAAATGGTTTGCAATAATGACTGAGAGTATTGAGCGATCATTGGGATTTGATGGTAATGCAAATAACCGACTTGATAAAATTGAGGATGCCATTGCATCTGGTTCTTCAATGGAAGTATCTGAAGATGAAAAAAACATATTGAGAGGGGTTGCCCAATTTGGTAATATAACTGTTCGAAGGGCCATGCGTGGAAGGCTCGATGTGCATGGGATTGCTGAAGCATCTAATTTCTCAGAAGTAAAACAAAAAGTATCTGAACAGCAATATTCAAGGTTTCCTGTGTATAAAGACAACCTCGATAGTATTATAGGAATGTTGCATGCAAAAGATTTAATACCTTATCTCGAACAGGGTGAAGATTTTACTTGGAAACAATTGCTACGGCCCCCATTATTCATTCATGAACAGATGCTTGTTGCCGACTTGTTGAAAAAATTTCAATCTACCAGCATTCATTTTGCTGTGGTAGTGGATGAATTTGGTGGAACAGATGGTATTATAACCATGGAAGATATTCTTGAAGAGATTGTTGGTGAAATCCGTGATGAATATGATGAAGAAGAGATGGGTAATATACGCATCGATGATTTCAATTTCATTTTCGATGGTAAAATGATGATCAGTGAGGCTTGCAAAATCATGAAGATGCCCAATTGGATTTTTGATATTATAAAAGGAGAAAGCGAAACCATTGCCGGGTTGGTTCTAGAGCTTGCCGGTAAGTTGCCGGAAGTAGGTCAGGAGCTCGTTGCGAAAGATTTTACATTCACTGTATTAGAGCGGGCTGAGAATAGGATCAACAGGGTTAAAATTTCCATCGCATCAACCCCAAAACAAATGGCATGATCCGAAATTGCATAAAGTACTTATTATGTTTTCAATTGATTTTTGCATATTCATGTAATAGTGATTTTACACCAAGACCGAGGTCGTATTTTAACGTTGAGCTTCCTAAAAAAACATATCAAGTATTTGATCAAGAAGGTTATCCATATTCATTTGAATATCCAACGTATGGCAGGATTTCAAAAGAGGTTGATTCTTCCCAAAATGATTTATACTGGATTAATATTGATTTCAACGATTTTAATGGAAAAATTTATTTAAGCTATAAAGATCTTAAGAGTTATTCAGTTTATAAGGTAAAGACAGCCGCTGGTTATCGCGACTCACTTGTAAAAAATACTTTTGAAGCGTTGCGTGAAGAATCATATAAGATGACCTTCAAACACACTGTTAAGTCAAGCGGTATTGTTGATTCGATTTTTAGAACATCCACTGGAATTGAAGGGGTTTACTTTTATGTGAGCGGAGATGCAGCAACATCCCGTCAGTTTTATATTACTGATACAACTAACCATTTCATAAGAGGGGCCTTGTATTTTGATGCAACTCCTAACTCAGATTCACTATCCCTTGTAAGTCGCTTTCTAGATGTTGACATGAAGCATCTGATTGAATCCTTTAGGTGGAAGAATTAGGCTAAATGTATTTAGGTGGAAATACTTTTTGCTAGATTATCTGAATTATCTACTCAGCGTTTTTCGATGTTTGAAGCAATCTTCTTCATTTGTTCTATGATTTCTTCATTGCATAAATTTCCTATGCTGCCTTCATGGGTATGATGCAGCTCTCTCGATGAATCATATTTAAATTCACCTTTTTCTATTTGGTTTCCAACTTGTGCATAGGCATCCCTAAACGGAATGCCTTTGTTTACAAGTTCATTTACGGCTTCAACACTGAAGAGGTGAGCATATTTTTCATCTTGTAGGATATTTTCTTTAATTGAAATTGATGACAACATTAGTTTCATCATAGATATACAAGCATCTAATTCTTTTATGGCAGGGAATAATATTTCTTTTGTGAGTTGCATATCCCTGTGATAGCCGGATGGAAGGTTGTTGGTTAGAAGAGTAAGTTCATTTGGGATAGCTTGAATGCGGTTGCATTTTGCTCTAATCAATTCAAATACATCTGGATTTTTTTTATGTGGCATGATGCTACTGCCTGTAGTTAATTCGTCTGGAAAGTGAATGAATCCGAAGTTCTGATTCATGTATAGGCAACAGTCCATTGCCAATTTTGAGAGTGTTGCTGCACAAGATGCAATTGCAGTTGAAACCATTTTTTCGGTTTTACCCCTGCTCATTTGGGCATAAATAGAGTTATAGTTAAGTGTATTGAATTGAAGTAATTCGGTTGTTCTGCTTCTATTTAGGTTGAAGGATGATCCATATCCTGCTCCGCTGCCTAGGGGATTTTTGTTAGTAACATTCCATGCCGCTGATAAAAACTCCATGTCATCAACAAGGCTCTCGGCATAAGCACCAAGCCAAAGTCCTATTGATGATGGCATGGCAATTTGCAAGTGCGTATATCCAGGGATTAGTTTCTTTTTATTTTCCTCACTTTTCAGAATCAGCAGATCAAATAAGCTAATTATACTTTCTTTTACATGATAGATTTCGCTTCTTAAGAATAATTTTATGTCAACTGCAACTTGATCATTTCTGCTTCTTCCGCTATGTATCATTTTGCCAATGTCGCCAATACGCTTAGTTAGCATCCATTCTATCTGCGAGTGTATATCTTCTGCGTTTTCTTCAATTGAAAAATTTCCTGATTCAATTTCTTTGAGAATTTCATTCAGTGTAACTACGGCAAGATCAGCCTCTTCTTTTTTCATCAGTCCATTTTCTCCCAACATCGTTACATGTGCGATGGATCCTTGCACATCAAATGTTGCCATCAACATATCGAAATTGCGGTCTTGACCAACTGTAAAATGTTCAATTTGTTCTGCAGTTGATGTTTTTTCTTTGCTCCATAGTTTCATGATACAGTATTTATGCTGATGGCGTATTAAAATAAACTTGCTGTTTGTTCAAGCAGTTTTATATAACCTTCAATTCCTTTTTCAACTTCTTCAATTAAAATAAATTCATCGGCAGTATGACTTCTTGCAGAATCGCCTGGTCCAATTTTTAATGCGGGGAAGGTCATCAATGCTTTGTCTGATGTAGTGGGTGATCCATAGTGAGTTAATCCCATTGATATTCCTGCTTTTACCAAGACATGATCCAGGGGAATCATGGTTGATTTCATTCTAAAACTACGTGCCGTTAGATCACTCTTTAATACACTATTTAATATTGATATTATTTCTTTAAAACTATACAATTCATTTACCCTAATGTCGATTAGAAATTTGCATTCTGCGGGAACTACATTGTGCGCCTTGTTGGGAGTTTCAATTGAGGTGACTGTTACTTTCGCTTTCCCCGTTAATGGAGATACTTTATCAAGCTCAAGCGATTGTATCGCAGCAATATCTTCCATTGCAATAGTGATTGCATTGATTCCTTCTTCCCTTGCAGCGTGTCCGGATTTACCTCTTGCAACAGCATCTATCACAAGCAATCCCTTTTCCGCCACAGCCATTTGCATCTTAGTGGGTTCTCCAACCAATGCACCAATGATCTCAGAGCCCTCAAGCCTTTCTAAAAATAATTTATCATTAAGCAACAATTCAATTCCATTCTTTCCTGAAATCTCTTCTTCAGCAGTTGCAGCCAATACAAGGTTAAATGGAAGGGTATTGTTTTTATGATAAAAAATAAAAGTAGCAATCAGCGAAACCAAGCATCCTCCTGCGTCATTGCTACCTAGTCCAATTATTTTTCCATCATGTTCTAATGGTATAAATGGATCCGATGTGTACCCAATTGCAGGTTTAACTGTATCATGATGAGAATTCAGTAAAATTGTTTTTTTGCTTTTATCGAAACGTTCGGTTTTAGCAAATACGTTATTTAGGACCCTAAAAGTTTCAACACCGTTCTGTTGAAGAAATTGTTCAATGATATCTGCAACCTCTTTCTCCTCCGTGCTGAAGGATGGGGTTGATATCATTTTTTTTAACAATGATAAAGCGTTATCTGAATATGGTTTTAGTCTATCCATGAATTTATTATGATGAAATGCTCGTCCCACTATTTCCGCCTACTAACGAAACTAAATCAAGCGCGTCTCCAATTATTACAGTTTTGACTCCTGCGCCTGTTGCCTCGAGCGCATTTTCAATCTTAGGAATCATTCCAGCAAAAATCTTTCCTTCACTTTTTAACTGTTTAAATATTTCATTTGTGATTGCTGGCACCAATATTTTATCATCATCAATATCGAGTAGCACTCCTTTTTTTTCAAAAGCGTATATCAACGTAGTTTCAAAAATATTACTAAGCGACTTTGCAATTTCCTGGGCTATCGTATCTGCATTGGTATTCAATAACTGACCTTTTTTGTCTTGGGTAATAGGTGCTACTACAATGCTTAATTGATTTTCAAGCATAGTTTGAAATATGTTCGTGTTCACAAAATCTATATCTCCGACAAATCCAAAATCAATTTCTTCATGAATTCTTTTATGTGCCATGATGCTTCCTGCATCTGCTCCTGAAATACCAATAGCAGGATTATCAAGTGCATTTAACTTTGCAACGATGGTTTTGTTGATATATCCTGCATATACCATAGTTGCTATTTTTAATGTTTCTGCATCCGTAATTCTTCTGCCCTCAACCATTTTTTGGGGGATGTTCAACTTCTCCGCCATTAATGTTGCCAATTTTCCTCCACCATGAACGAGGATTTTATTTCCTTTGATGGCAGCAAATGCTTCAAGGAACAGATTCAATTTGCTTTCATCATCTAAGATGTTTCCACCAACCTTTATTATGTGGAGGGATTGTTTCATTATAAAACTTGGTTGTTAATTGAATTAACTAGTAGTTCACTCAATACTGCCTGTGCCGCCCAAACCCTGTTCGATGCTTCTTTTGTAACTAAGCTGTTTGATCCATCGAGAATTTCATCTGATAGTTCTACGTTCCTTCTTACTGGCAAACAGTGCAATATTTTTGCATTGTTTGTGCTGATTAGTTTTTCATTTGTCATCATCCAAGAACCACTGACTTCTGGAATCATTCCATAATTGGTATATGCACTCCAGTTTTTTACATATATAAAATCTGCATTTTTTAAAGCTTCATTCTGATTGTACTCAATTGTTGCACCTTGAGTAAATTCTTCTTTCAATTCATAACCTATTGGATGTGTAATTGTAAACTCAGCTTCACCCCATTTATTTACCCACTGAGCAAAGCTATTTGCCACACATTGTGGTAATGCTTTTATGTGCGGCGCCCATGTCATTACAATTTTTGGTTTTCTACTTTCCATTTTTTGTGCCTGCATTGATTCAGATATCGTGATGATATCTGTCAAGCTTTGCAATGGATGAAGGGTTGCGCTTTCAAGGCTCAATATTGGCTTGCCAGTATATTTGATGAATTGATTCAAGATATATTCGCTATAGTCTTCTTCCTTGTTTTTTAGGGAAGGGAATGTTCTAATTGCCAAGACATCAAAATAATTTCCCAATATCGGTGCAGCATCTTTTACATGTTCAACAGTAGTCCCATTCATGATTGCACCATCAGCAAATTCCAATGCCCAACCATCTTGTCCTACATTAAAAATAACTGTTTCCATCCCAAGCTGTTGGGCAGCGATTTGTGTGCTCAGTCTCGTCCTCATACTTGGGTTTAAAAAAAGACAACCTATCCGTTTGTGCTTGCCCAAGCTTTCATCCTTCCATGGAGTCGACTTGTACATCAAGGCCTTTTCTACCAATGCTGATATGGATTTTACGTCATGTGCAGATGTGAAGTGGTTCATAAGGCTTATGGTTGATAGGCTGTTATGGCTATTTTTAATGTTGATATAAAGGTAGTTGCATCGTTCATATTAAGTGCAAGTGATGGCAACAGCCTGATTACGTTGGGTTTTGCTTCCCCTGTAAAAATCTTGTATTTAAATAATAGGTCTTTTTTTAGGTTTTTGTATTCATCTGGAACATCAAATCCAATCATCAAGCCACGACCTCTTACACCACTAATTTGTGGAATCAGTTTTAATTCGTTCATCAAATAGTCGCCAACGGTTTTTGCATTTTCCATTAGCGATTCTTTTTGCATGACTTCCAATACGGCCAATGCGGCTGCACATGCGAGGTGGTTTCCGCCAAAAGTCGTTCCAAGCATTGAATGTTTTGCTTTGAATTTCGGAGAAACAATAATTCCTCCGATAGGGAATCCATTCCCCATGCCCTTTGCCATGGAGTAAATATCTGCTTCTACACCTGCGCAGTCGTGACTAAAAAAAATGCCCGATCTTCCATATCCACATTGTACTGAGTCCGCAATATATATTGAGCCATATTGATCACAAAGCTTTCTGATGGCTATTAAGAAATTGTTGCTTGCAACATTTATACCGCCAACACCTTGTATTCCTTCAATAATTATTGCGGCTACCTCATTTCCTTTTTCAGTGAAATAATTGGTAAGTGTTTCTATATCATTGAAAGGAAGAAATACAATATTGTCGGTTTCATTTACAGGTGCTACTATAGATGGGTTATCGGTTGCAGCAACTGCCAATGAAGTTCTTCCATGAAATGCTTTTTTAAAAGAAACAATTTTTTTTCTATTTGTATGAAAAGAAGCGAGTTTTAAAGCATTCTCATTTGCCTCTGCTCCTGAATTGCAAAGGAATAGTTCAAAATCTTTTTTACCTGATACTTCTCCTAGTTTTTCAGCCAGCTCTTCCTGTAATGGTATTTTTATGGAGTTAGAATAGAATGCGATTTTGTTTAATTGCTCTTCAATTCTTTTTACCCAATGGGGATGTGTATGACCAATACTAATAACGGCATGACCGCCATATAAATCCATGTATTCTATTCCATTATTATCCCATACCCTAGATCCCAATGCCTTGGTAATGGTGATGTCATTAATTGGATATACGTCGAATAGTTTCATGATGACTTATAAAGATTGTTTGCTATACTGGATGAAAGCTTAATGCCTTTTATCATGGCTGAACTCAGTCCCTGGTGTTCCATTTCGTTTAATCCAGCTATTGTGCATCCTTTTGGTGAAGTTACTTTGTCAATTTCTTCTTCTGGATGTGTTTTATTTTCTGTTAGCAATTTTGCTGCACCGAGTGCTGTTTGTGATGCTATTTTCAAAGCATCTCCAGCATGGAATCCAATTTCAACCCCACCTTGAGAAGCTGCTCTAATGGTTCTTAGGAAAAAAGCAATACCACAAGCGCACAAGGCTGTTGCGGCACTCATCAATTCTTCTTCAATGATGATGCTTTGACCGAGTGCATTGAAAATATCCTGCACCATTTTCATATCGTCTTCTGTCGCATTTGCAGCCGATAGGCATGTCATGCTTTCTCTTACTTTCATTGCAGTATTGGGCATGGCCCTTATGATCCGGATTTTATCATTTAGGATTTCACGAAAGACTGAAGTATTGGCTCCTGTTACTACCGATACAAAAAGTTGTTTCTTGAGGTTGATAACTGGCTTTATTTCAAGGAGCAGGTCATTCAGCTGTTGGGGCAATACGCAAATGAAAATGGCATCAGCATTTTTTACAGCATCTTTATTAGATATGTTTGTTTGATAACCCATTTTTTCTAATGCTATTAACTCTTTTGTATTTCTCTTAGTCAGTGTGATATCTTGCTTTTTGCACACCTTACTCTCAACAAGTCCCTGTGCCAAAGACATGCCTATATTTCCTGCTCCGAGTATTGTTGCTTTCATTGTAGTTTTTTTAAAATGCAATTGACTTAAGGTGTAGTCCTGTTGTTTCTTCTAGTCCAAACATCAGGTTCATATTTTGAACGGCTTGTCCACTTGCTCCCTTCAATAGATTGTCAATCACTGAATGGATAGCAATTGTATCATTTGTTTTTTCAATGTTGATAAAACATTTGTTTGTTCCAACTGCTTGCTTCATGTATATGGGTTCTTTTGAAAAAATAGTAAAGGGATGATCCTTGAAAAAAGAATCATATAAATCATTAACCTCATTTAAATCCAAGTTTGATTTCATCGTTGAAGAAACAAAGATTCCTCTTGGGAAATCACCTCGCCATGGTACGAAGTTTACATTCGCATCATGGTTTGTTTGCAATTGGTTTAAAGTTTGATGTATTTCTGCTAAGTGCTGATGTGTTAATGTTTTATATGCCTGTATGTTATTTGCTCTCCAACTGAAGTGACCTGTTTTACTTAGTGATTGACCTGCTCCTGTTGAGCCCGTTATACCAGTTGTATAGACTTCATTGATCAGTCCTTTGGAAGCCAGTGGAAGTAATCCGAGTTCAATTGCAGTTGCAAAGCAACCTGGGTTTGCGACAGCATGAGCGGATCGAATTTTCTCCTTGTTTAATTCAGGAAGTCCATAAACAAATTCTTTGTTACCAGATTTGTTATGTTCTTTAATTCTGAAATCATTGGCTAGGTCAATTATTTTAATTGTATCGTTGAACTTATTTTCTTTAAGAAAATTGCTTGATTCACCATGACCTAAACAAAGAAAAAGCAGGTCAATGTCTTCACTTACTTTATCTGAAAAAAGTATATCGGTTTCTCCGAGAAGATCTTGGTGCACATGGTGTAAAGGTTTGCCAGCATTGCTTCTGCTATGAACGAAAATCAATTGTGCATTTGGATGATTTAGCAAGACGCGAATCAGTTCACCGCCGGTATATCCTGCTCCTCCGATGATTCCAATGCGAATGTTACTGTTCATAATTTGTTTTTTATTTATTATTTTCTTTCTGCACGGCGTTCCATATAATGGTTTGGTTACCGAATATCTTACTAAAGCCCCTTACATCTTCACCAGAAAATCCAGTATTCATCTCACCATATTTCCCGAATTTGCTGTTCATCAAGTCGAATGTAGATTCAATCCCCAACACCTGGTATCTATAAGGCATCAGTTCTATAAACACCTTACCTGTAACATTTTCTTGTGAGTGAGCAAGGAAAGATTCAATATCTCGCATTACAGGATCCATCACTTGTCCTTCGTGCAACCAGTTGCCATAAAATTGGGCCAGGGTATCTTTCCATTGAAGTTGCCATTTAGTAAGTACGTGCTTTTCCAATGCATGATGCGCCTTAATTATTAGCATTGGTGCTGCAGCTTCAAACCCAACGCGGCCTTTTATTCCAATAATGGTATCACCAACATGAATATCCCTACCAATGCCAAATGGACCGGCAATCGATTGCAGACATTGGATAGCTTCTGTTGGGTGATTGAATTTCTGTTGATTAACCTCATAAAGCTCCCCTTTAATAAAGCCAAGTTCTACTTGTTCTGATGAATGCTTAGTCACTTGCGTTGGCCAGGCTGATTCAGGGAGCATTCCTTTTGATGAAAGTGTTTCTCTTCCTCCTACACTTGTACCCCAAAGTCCTTTGTTAATTGAATACATGGCTTTCTGTGCATTCATTTCCACACCTTTTGATTGGAGATAGGCTATCTCTTCCTCTCTGCTAAGCTTAAGGTCTCTTATTGGTGTTATGATCTCAACCCCAGGAATCATGATGTGAAATATCATATCAAATCTTACCTGATCATTGCCTGCTCCAGTGCTGCCATGAGCAACAGCTTCAGCATTGAGTTTTTGCACATGCTCTGCAATATGGATTGCTTGGCTAAGCCGTTCGGCACTTACGCTTAAAGGATAGGTATTATTTTTTAAAATATTTCCATAAACCAGGAAGCGAATTATATTATCGTAGTATGTTTTTATTGCGTTGATGGCAGTATGTGATTTAACACCCAACTTGTATGCATGCTCCTCAATTTTTTTTAGTTCATCTTCATTGAAGCCGCCAGTATTAACAATGATACTATGTACCTCATATCCCTTTTCTTCTGTAAGGTGCTTTACACAAAATGTAGTATCCAGTCCTCCACTAAAACCAAGTACGATTTTTTTTGCCATGTTAGTAGGGTCTTAAAAATTAAAAAAGGGTGTAAGAATTTTTTTTAATGTGTTGCTAGTACCTGCTTCTTTTTTTAAAAAAGGCTTAAGGAGTTTCCATTGCTTAATTCTCACAAATCTTTCGAGGATCCCTGATTTTTTTTTGAATAATTCTTTGGTCTCTTCTGGTTCATAATGATCTTTTGGATCATATAACATAGCTGTGCACATGCAATTTTTTCTTTCCTTGCTTATTAAAATTTCATAGTTAACACAGCTCTTACAGCCTGCCCAGAAGGCCTCATCTTGTGTTAGTTCGGAATACGTTACAGGTTCATAGCCTAGGTCTGAGTTGATTTTCATCACCGCCAAACCGGTTGTGAGACCAAAAATTTTTGCATCAGGATATGTTGTGCGGCTCAACGCAAATATTTTTTGTTTGATTAATTTGGCCAGCCCACTTTTTCTAAGTGTTGATTTTACAATCAATCCTGAGTTTGCAACATATTCCCCATGGCTCCATGTTTCGATATAACAAAATCCAGCCCATTCGTTGTTGGAGTCAATTGCAATGACTGCTTTTCCTTCTAGCATCTTTTCGCGAATATAGTCGGGACTTCTTTTGGCAATACCTGTTCCCCTTGCCTTGGCTGATTCCTCCATTTCAATGCAAATTTCTTCAGCATATTCAGCATGTGCTTGGCTCGCTATATGTATATAAAATTGTTTTTTTTGTTGTTCCATTTCTGATAATTAAAGAGAGTGGCAGGCTATGAGAATAGCCTGTGAAAAATGGCATTTGTAGCCATGATGGTTTGGGATGGTATCTATTAACGTCGTACCAGAAACGGAATCGGTCGGCGTAAAAAAACTGTTCCAGTTGGTACAGCAAAAACCCAACGCGTGGAAGCAACGTGTATTGCTTCTGCTATTGATAAGGAAGTCAGGTTTTTTTTCATTTTCTTGTTCTGTGTCTTTAATGAAAACTTAATTCATTGCAAATAAACAGATTTTTTTTTATTTGAGGCTGTTTTATGTGCTTCGCGTCCCTTATTATGTGATATTTTTCACATTTCCGCTGGCCTTGATGGCTGAGGCCATTTCGATAATAAGTCCGTTGTCTTTTTCAATTGCATTGCCAACCACAATCATATCTGCTCCTGCTTTGCAATTCAAATAGGCTTTTTCTGGTTCTCTAATCCCCCCACCTATTATCAATGGAATCTTAATTTGAGAAGCAACTGCTTTTATCATTGATTCAGTTATGGGGGTTTTTGCACCACTGCCAGCATCCATATAGATGGTTTTCATGCCAAGCATTTCTCCAGCCAACGCTGTGCAAACTGCAATTTCATTTTTATTGGATGGTATGGGTGTTGTGTTGCTGATGTATGAAATGCTAGTTGGTTCACCTCCATCAATCAGCATATATCCAGTTGAAATTACTTCCAACCCGCTTTCCCTTACCATTGGAACAGAAACCACGTGTTGTCCAATTAGCAGGTCTGGATTTCTTCCTGAAATTAATGATAGGTAGAGTAGCCCATCTGCATACCTGCTTACCTGTGAAGGGTTGCCGGGAAAGATTACAAGAGGAATAGATGTTTCTTTTTTGATATGAAGGACAATTTCATTAAGCTTATTTGTTACAACCAAGCTTCCCCCTATAAAAATAAAATCAACATTTGCTTTTTCTGCAATTTCAATTGTACTCGTCAGTTTCCCCATCATTATTTTGTCGGGGTCTATTAGCAAAGCGAATAACTTTTTCCCTGTTGCTTTATTTTCAGTTATTCTTTTATAGATATTATTCATTGACTGATTTGCTTTTAAAATTCATTTTATAACTAGTATGATTCAAATTAATCACAAATTATTTTTTATAGCCAAATAGCAGCACTTAATTGTATTTCATTTATTATCATACTTTTTTTTCTTTGTTAACAAGGCACTTGAACGTATAGCCGGTTTCTTCACCCCAGTTTTTGTTTAAACGGTATCCAATTCCATTATAGCCTCTAGCCTCATCATATTCAATTGGGCAAACGTTTCGATGCTGAACACAGGGCAAATAAGAAGAATGCCATGGTGAATTTATGCATGTTAGTAAATGATTTGTGATTTATTTTCTTGAATTGAATATAATGAAATTACAATAATCTATTTGTAGCATTTAATAAAAAACACGCTGTCTCCCGACTTAATTCACTCCAAATTAAGCAGTTAATTTCTTACTATGCCTAATTGATCATTTCCATATCCTATTAGATAGTAAAAGGGTATTAATTAGGTTGATGTAGGTTAGCATGATTTAACACTCCTTAGATCACCTTTATTATAGCGATTTTATCTCAATTTTAAAGTATTTTTTTAAAGGCATGGTGGACAAATCATCAAATGCCCTCCCAACGTGGATTGCTGCAGTTATCAACAGGGTGTTGATATTTAGGAGTTTGAAAAAACTGCTAGGAGAGATATTTTCGTATTCTTTTCTTTAAAATAACCCTATTGAATTTTTAACTTTTTTAACTCGCTTTTAGTATGTCAACAAAAAAATCCAAAACCAATAGTTCCGATTCTTCTAACGGACTAAAATTTGCACGATACTTTACTTCAGATACTGTAAACGTGTTTGATCTTTTTAACTATGATTACAGAACATCTGTAATAAGAAATCCGAGTGGTGAGGTTGTCTTTGAAATGACAAATGTAGAAGTTCCAAAACAATGGAGTCAGATTGCAACGGATATCCTTGCACAAAAATACTTTAGAAAGGCTGGCGTGCCTCAACAAGATGGATCATTGGGACGTGAGACATCAGCAAAGCAAGTGGCACATCGCATGGCTAATTGCTGGAGGGTTTGGGGAGAGCGCTATGGATATTTTGCTACTACGGAAGATGCAACTATTTTTTACGAAGAGTTGGTATATAGTATACTGAACCAAGCCTGTGTTCCAAATTCACCACAGTGGTTCAATACTGGTTTGCACGAAAGTTATGGTATCAAGGGTAAGCCACAAGGGCACTATTATGTAGATCAACTTGATGGGCAGCTAAAAAAATCAACTTCAGCATATGAGCGCCCTCAGCCACATGCCTGTTTTATATTAAGTGTAGATGATGATTTGGTGAATGAAGGAGGAATCATGGACTTATGGGTACGTGAAGCAAGGATTTTCAAATACGGTTCAGGTGTAGGAACTAACTTTTCTAATCTTCGTGGAGAAGGAGAGAAGTTGAGTGGTGGTGGAACTTCATCAGGATTGATGAGCTTTTTGAAAATAGGAGATCGTGCAGCTGGTGCTATTAAGAGTGGTGGAACAACACGCCGTGCTGCTAAAATGGTTTGTTTGGACTTAGATCATCCAGAGATTGAAACATTCATCGACTGGAAAGTAGAGGAAGAAAAAAAGGTAGCTGCCTTGATTGCTGCTGGTTATGCCAGTGATTATGAAGGCGAAGCATATAAAACGGTAAGCGGACAAAATTCAAATAACTCAGTTCGGATTCCCAATGCATTCTTTGAAAAACTAGCCAAGGGTGAAGACTGGGAATTGAAAGGCAGAATGGATGGCAGGGTAATGAAAAAAATCTCTTCAAGTGCATTGTGGGATAAAATCGCATATGCAGCATGGCGTTGTGCAGACCCTGGAACCCAATACGATACTACAATCAACGAGTGGCACACTTGTCCTAACGGCGGACCCATTCGTGCATCAAACCCTTGTAGTGAGTACATGTTCCTAGATAATACGGCTTGTAACCTCGCTTCTGCCAACCTTCGTAAGTTTTTTAATGAAGATGATAATTCTTTTGATGTAGCCGGATTTGAGTACAGTGTAAGGTTATGGACTACCGTTCTTGAGGTTTCAGTTTTGATGGCTCAGTTCCCAAGCAAGGAAGTGGCACAGAGGAGTTTTGATTACAGAACACTTGGACTTGGTTTTGCAAATCTTGGAAGTATGCTCATGGTTAGTGGCATTCCTTATGATAGCGACGAGGCAAGAGGTATCGCAGGTGCCATAAGCGCAATCATGACAGGCGTTTCATATAAAACATCTGCCGAAATTGCTAAGATACATGGTCCATTCCCGCGCTATCATGAGAATAGTGAAGATATGTTGAAGGTGATGAGAAATCACCGTGCAGCTGCATATGATGCAGAAGATGCTTATG